>JASHRZ010000475.1 GCA_030037055.1 Alphaproteobacteria bacterium | reverse complement strand
CGAGCGTGGCCGTCTTGGGGACGGACACCTCCTTGCTTTGGTCGTCGGCGCGCTGGTCGAGCGCGAGCACGCGGACGTCGGTGAGCACGGTCTCGCCGGTGTGGTGGGTGTGCGCGGGATCGCCCTTTTCGGAGCTCGGGAGATTGGGATCGGTCAGGATGAAGCTCAAGATCACGTCGACATGGTCGCCGGGGAAGACGAAGCCGGCGAGACCCGAGGACGGCGTCACCGGCACGGTGACCGCGCGGTAGCCGGGCGTGAGAACCGCCGCCAGGAAGCCGCGATCGCCCGGACGCACGACGCGCGTCTCGGTGATCGGTTCGCCGTCCCCGATGGCGTTGCGCACGACCGCGCCGACATAGTCCTCGAGATGGTTCTGGGTGGAGACGATGTAGCTCTGCGACACGGCGTCGTCGGGCCAGGCCTGCCAACGCAGGTTCTCGGGCCGCACGAACTGGCCGGAATGGAGTTCGCCGCGCGCCACCAGTATCATGGTCGGCGGCTTCGACGGCGGCGGAGCCGCCTCGACCTGCGCGGCGCGCTCGGCCGTGAGCCAGGCGCGGCCGATGAGGATGGTGGCCCCCGATGCCAGGAGGGCGATGGCGATGAAAATGATGCGGCGGGGCGACATGCGGGGGCTCCCGTGGTCAGGCTACCGTGAAGCGGGTGAGGGCAATGCAGACGCCGCCGAGTGCAATAGCGACGCCGAAGGGAATGGGCCGGCGCAGACGGCTGCGCAGATCGTTGCCCCCTGGCGCGGTGCCGGGGCGGGCCGGCATCAGACGATGGAGTGGCGAGAGATGGGCGAGCGCCAGCGCGCCGCCGGCGAATCCGGTGACGACGAGCATGAGGGGCAGCGCGTCGAACCCGGTCCACAGCGCGATTGCGGTCATGAGCTTGACGTCGCCGCCGCCGAGGATCCCGCGGTCGAAGAGCAGGACGCCGACGGCCAGTAGCAGCGCGGCTGCCTCGAATCCGTGCAGCCAAAGCGCCAGCGGCTTGCCGGCGGCGTAGACGGCAAAGGCGATGGCGATCACCGCCGCGTAGCGGTTGGGGATGAGATAGGTGATGCCATCGCTGATGGCCGCAGCGATGAGCGCCGCCAGCAAGGCGAACACGGCGAGCCAGTCGATGAGGTGCGCGGCATAGGGCATGGGTTTCTCCGATGCGCGCCGCCGCAAGGCGCTGTGCAGCCTACCGGCTGCTTCCACCGGGCCGGGAGCCGCGGCAGCGGCTCCCGTCCGGCAGACTGATTGCGACGGTCGGTGGTTAGTTGCCGTTCGCCGTGCTCAACTTGGTCGAGATGGTGTTGAACGTCGTCGACAGCTGCGTGCCGACCGCGGTAATCGCGGCGATGATGACGACCGAGATGAGCGCGGCGATGAGGCCGTACTCAATCGCGGTCGCGCCACTCTCGTCGCGAAGCAGATGGGCGAGAACCTTGCGCATGACAGTCATGCCTCCTAGGGACAATGAGCGACGCGGGGATTGTGGTTTGTATCCGTTAATGCAACATTAATCGACAAGAACTAATCCATAGAAACCTCGAGGAATACTTGGAACTAATCTTCGAACTGTTGTGACTATAGAAGATGAATTTCTGATTTAATTTTCCTAAAATTTTATCCAATTCGAACGTCGGCAGCACAAAGCGCCGGAGCGCAGGGTGGCCTGAGGGCAATGGCTCTCCACGTCCTCGCCGCTGTGGCGCGACGGGTGCCCGCGGCGTCTGCGGCGACTCCGCCGGTGCCCTCGCGCCGGCAGGGCAGGCCCGACCGCCCCGCCGTTCCAGGCCGATGAAGGGGGCGAGAAGCGGCCGCTGCGAGCTTTCAGCGATGGCGAGTGTCGCCCTCGCGCGAGTCTATCGGGGCAAGCCGATGACCGATCACCGGACGCGGCCGGCGTTTGCGTCCTAGGCGGCAAAGCGAGCGGCCGCTAAGCGCCGTTGCAGCGGGACTGACGTGGCGCCGCGATTTCTGCGGCAAAATGACGCATATTTGCGCATCGACCGGCCGTTAACCATTTATTTCTTTCTTTGTCCTTACGATTGAAGTCTGGGCCAGAAGTACGCAAGCTTCGACCGGCGCCTATGCTGAAAAACGCGAAGTTTTTCTGCTGAAGACTTTCGCATCCGCGTAAACCATGATAATATCCGTGGTGTCGATGCTCGCGTTCGCTCGCGGCACGCGACGGCCACCCCTAAGCCGGTGCACGGCAAAATCCTCCCAGATCTAGGAGCATGTTATGAAGGCGCTTATTACCGCATTTGCTCTGCTCTCCTTTGTCGCGGCCTCGACCATTCCGCTGGCAGCGCAGGCGCAGGCACAGACGGAGCAGCCCGCAAAGGCTAAAAAGAAGACGGTAAAGAAGAAATCCACCGCCAAGAAGGTTGCGCACAAGAAAAAGATCACGAAGAAGATGAAGAAGCCGAGCCAGGCCTGATCGCGCGGCTCGCAAAGAGGCCCCCGGGACCGTCTCTCGGGGGCCTTTTGATTCCCGGCGGTGCCGTCGCTGCGGCGCCCGTCGTAACCGGCTCTAAAGGATGCGGCCCGACAATCCCAGGGACGGCGGGGGTTGCGACTGCCTGTCGGACTGAACCATCGGGACTTCCGCGTCCGTGCCGAACGGGATCGTCATTGCCGAAGCCGGTTTTCGCCGCGGTCTTGCCCGGCTGACCCCCGCTGTGCCGCTGCTGGTCGGGCTCGCCGCCTTCGCGCGCGCGCTCTTCGATCGGCGCAGCCTGCTGAACGATCCCGATACCTACCTGCACGTCGCCGCCGGACGATGGCTGCTTGCTCACGCTGCGCTGCCGTCGCAGGACCCCTTTTCCCACTCCATGGCGGGAGCGCCCTGGGTGGTTCACGAGTGGCTTGCCGAGGGCGTCCTCGCTTTCCTCTATGACGGGCTGGGCTGGTCGGGGCCGGTGCTGGCCGCCGCCGCCTGTTTTGCCGTGAGCCTCGCTCTGTTCGCGCGCCGGCTGCTGCCCCATCTGGGCCCGCTGCCGTCGCTCATCGCGGCCGCGCTCGCGGCGGCGCTGGTCCTCCCGCACCTGCTGGCACGCCCGCATATCCTGGCCTTGCCGCTGGTGGTGATCTGGTCGGCGGCGATCGTCGATGCGCGCGACAAAGCCGGCGCGCCGCCCTTCGGCGCGCTGCCGGTCATGACGCTGTGGGCCAGTCTCCATGGCGGCTTCATCGTCGGCGTGGCGCTGGCGGCGCTGGCCGGTATTGAGGCGACGCTCGACCGGTCCCGCGCCCTTCCGGCCCACGGGGAAGCCGGCCGATGGGGCTTGTTTCTTCTGCTGACGATACTCGCCGCCATGCTCACGCCCAACGGCGTCGCCGGCTTCCTGCTGCCCTTTCGCATCATCGGCATGTCCGCCATGCAGGACAACTTTTCCGAATGGATGAGCCCCGATTTCCATGGTTTCCAGCCGCTCGAGATATGGCTCTTGGGCCTGATGCTGCTCGGCTTTTCGCTCGGTCTGAAGCTGCCGCTGCCGCGGCTGCTTCTGCTGTTGGCGCTCATCCATATGGCGCTCCAGCAGGGACGGCAGGGCGAGCTTCTCGGCATCGTCGGGCCGCTTGCGATCGCAGCCTCGCTCGGCTGCCAGCTTCCGATACCCGGCGCGGGCCGCGAGGGCGACGTGGCGGCAAGGCCGGCGAGCGCGCCCGTCATCGCCTTGGTCCTCGCCATCGGCCTGGCGGTCGGTGCGGCGACGCTGCTCCATCCGTTGCAGCGCGCCGATGACCGCGTGAGCCCGGCAAGCGCGCTTGCCGCAGCGCGCCGGATGGGAATATCCGGTCCGGTGCTGAACAGCGAGCCGTTCGGGGGATACCTGATCTTCCGCGGCATCCCGACCTTCATCGACGGCCGTATGGAAATGTACGGCGACCGGTTCCTGCGCCGCTACCTCGATGCCGATGCGGGGAGCGAGCCTGCCCTCGTCGGCCTGCTTGGCGAGTATGCTATCGCCTGGACGTTGCTTGAACCGCAGAGCCGCGCGGTGGCAATCATGGACCATCTGCCGGGCTGGCGACGGGTCTATGCCGACGCCTATGCGGTGGTTCATGCGCGGTCCGGTCCCCTGGCTAAAATCACCGGCGATCCCAAAGCGCATGGGCGCCCAGTTAACCCGCCCTAAACCGCCGATGCGGCCCACTCCTGGCGTCGCGCCGGAAGGAGGGCGGGTGCTCCCACTCAACGCAGGGGCCAAATGGGGCGTGATCGCGGTGCTCATCGCGCTCGATGCCGCGGGCCTCGCCCATTGCGGCATCCGCCTCGCTTGGCCCGGTCTCGTCCAGGTCGGCGGCGCAGTGATGATGTTTGCCGCGCTCGGCTTCTTCTATGTGCGCTGGCGACCCGAGGAGCGGCTCGCAGACCTGGCGCACGGCGCGGCGCGCTTGCTCGTCTTCTTCGCCGCCATGGGCGTCCTCAGCTATCTCGTCGCGACCACCGGAACGCCGGTGGCCGACGACTTGCTCGCGCGCGCCGACCGCGCCCTGGGGTTCGATTGGCTGGGCTGGTTCGCCTACGTGCAGCAGCGTCCTACGCTCCAGCGCATGCTCCATCTCGCCTATCTGAGCGCGCTGCCGCAGATCGCGATCATCACCGCCTATCTCGCTCTGACCGGCCAGAAGCGCCGAAACAGCGAGCTCTTCTGGACGCTGATGATATCCCTGCTCATCATCGTGCCGATCTCCGGTCTGCTGCCGGCATTCAACGCGTCGGTCTATTATGAGGTTTCTGGATTCCGCCAGCACATGCCCGATTTCGTCGCGCTGCGGACCGGGCGACTCGACCAGCTCGACTTGTCGCGGCTTCAAGGCTTGATCAGCTTCCCCTCCTTCCACACCACCTTGGCGGTTCTGTTCCCCTATGTCGCACGCGGCCAGCCGGTCGCTTGCCTGATCACAGCATTGGTGAACGCTGCGATGATCGTCGCTATACCGACCGAGGGCAGCCATTATCTCGTCGACGTGCTGGCGGGCGCGGCTGTAGCCGTCGCGGCGATCGTCGCGACCGCGCATATCGAAGCGCGACTCGAGCGTCGGAGACCGCAGCCGGCGCTCGCTGCCGCGGAGTGAAGCACGATCAGTTCGGCGTTGGCGCAGATGTCGCAGCCGCCTCGGTGCGTTCATCCAGCAGGAAGAGGCGTCGCCAATCCGCGACGCGGCGGAACTCTATGAAGCGATAGCTCAACGCGGCGATGCCGAAGGTCAGTAGCAGGAATGCCGCGACGGCTGCGGCAAAGGTCGTCCACGACATGGCGTCGCGATCGGGCGCCACGGTCATGAGCACCGGCCAGTGCCAGATGTAGAGGCTGTAGCACATCATGCCGACGACCTGCAGCGGCGCCCAGCTCAGAACCGCCCCGATGCGGCTCCGCGGGACGAGCGCAGCGACGATGATGGCGGCGAACCCGGCATCGAGGATATTATTGAGCACAGCCCGCGCGAGCGGCGGCCAGGTTCCATGGAGGCACAGATCGAAGCCCACCCAGGCGGCGGCGAGGAGGGCGATGCCGGCGCCGGCAAAAAGGCCCGGCCGTTGAGGAAGCCGACCCTCGACGTAGAGCTTGGCCAGCAGCATGCCCAGCACAAACTCGTCGAGCCGACAGGCGATGTTGTCGGCGTGGTAACTGGCGCCGTCAGCGTTGGGGAAGGAGAGATAGCCGATGATCCGCGCGGCCAGCGACAGGGCTATCGCCATTCCCAGGCACCATCCAAGCCCGATGCTGCGCGCGCGCAGCACGACGGCGGGGAAGAAAATGCTGAACAGAATTTCGACGCCAATAGACCAGAGCGGAATGTTGAAGGGCGGACCGAAGTGGCTGGCGCTCAACATGAACGCCAGCGAAAGAAGCCACGCGGCTTCCTGCAGATATGCCGCGGTAACGCCGTCGCTGGCGTGCAGCGCCAAGACAGCGACGGCGGCGACGTAGAAGAGCGGCAGCAGCCGGCGACAGCGCCGCCGGTAGAAGGCGAAGCCGTCGCGCCAATTCACCATCCGGCGCTCGCCGGCCCCGTAAGGCAGGTAAAGCACCAGGCCCGAGAGAATGAAGAACAGGTTGACGCCGGTCCAGCCGTTGGTGATGAGCGGCGACAGCGGAAGGTCGATGCCATGCAGCGACAGGTAGGGCCCGAAGCGTGGCATAGTGCCGCTGACGCTGTGGCAGAAAAGCACGGCCAAGATGGCGATGCCGCGTAAACCGTTGATAACGGGAACGCGATCCAAGCGGGTGCTCCAGCCACTTTTGCGACGAGCCGAGGAACATCTTGGATGCTATCGGCGCTGTGACAACGGACGGTTAATCCGACTGGCGGCGGCGCCGAGCCGGTCGCCGGTTCACAAGTCTTTGCCAGGCTTGCGGCCGGAGCGCGCGGGCTCCCGCCGGACGCTGCGGGACCATCGCCCGGACGATCGCGGCTGCATCACGGCGCCTTTGCCATGCAGGCGAAAGTCGCGCGCGCCGGCTGAAGGAGCGGGCAGTTCATCAGGCTTAGGTCGCGCTCGACGGCGAGCGGCACGGTGCCGGGCCCGCAGCTTTGCGCGGCGGCGGCGCGGACCTGTGCCGCCGTCGTGGTGAGCGCGTTGTAGCAGACACCGATGCGCGTGGGCGGGGTACCGGCCGCGGTGGCGGCTTGCTGCTCCGGCTTGGTGGGCGCCAGCGGCACGGTCTCATAAGGCGGCAGCATGCCGCTGCAGCGCGCGAGCGCGAGCGGCAATAACAGCGCGGCCAGAGACTGGGAAAGTCGCATCATCGCCGAAGCTGGCGCAGCCCGCGGCCGCTCGCAAGCCCCAACCGCAATGGGCGCCGGCGAAGCTCACCTCTCCGCGCCGAGCGCCGCTTCGGCAAAGAGCGCGATCGCCAGCAGCCGCGCGTCCTCGCCCGAACGTCCCACCAGCTGCACCCCCACCGGGAGCCCACTGGGGCCGCGATGGCCCGGCAGCGCGATGCAGGGGAGGCGGAGCAGCGTCCACGGCCGATTGAAGAAGGGATCGCCGGTGGTGGCGATGGGCGGCGCTTCGCCGGGCGCCGCCGGCACCAGCATGGCGTCGAACTCGCCGAAGAATGCGCCGAGCTGCGCGCGTGCTGCCGCGGCCTCGCGCTGCGCCGCATCGTAGCCAGCGGGGGTGACCGCCATGCCATCGGCGAGCATCGCGGCGGTGCGCGGCATGATCTCGTTGGCGCGATTGAGCCGCTCCCAGGAGAGATTGCGCGCCGCCTCGTAGTTCATAATGGCCTGTTGTGCCACGACGAGGCCGTCGAAGGCGGGGAAAGCGGCGCGGTTGCCGAGCACCGCGCCGGCGCGCGCGAGCGCCTCGCGCGCCGCTGCGAGCGCGGCGAGCGTCGCCGGCTGCGCCTGATCGCAAGGCTGCGGATGATAGACGCCGATGCGCGGCAGCTGTGCCGGCGCCGCCGGCTGCAGCTCGGGCCGGTCGGTGAGCGCGGCCAGCAGGAGGCCGATATCGGCGACGCTGCGCGCGACCCCGCCGATGGTGTCCAGGCTCGGCGCCAAGGGCTTGGTGCCGCAGGTGGCGACGAGGCCGAAGCTCGGCTTCATGCCGACGACGCCACAGAACGAGGCCGGCCGCAGGATCGAGCCCGCCGTCTGCGTGCCGAAGGCGAGCGGCATCATGAAATCGGCCACGCCTGCGGCCGAGCCGCTCGACGAGCCGCCCGGCGTGTGGTCGCGATGATGCGGGTTCCTGGTCTTGCCCGGGCTGAGCGCGGCGAATTCGGTGGTCACGGTCTTGCCCAGGATGACCGCGCCGGCGGCGCGCGCCAGCGCCACGCAGGCGGCATCGGCGGCCGGCCGATGCCCATGATAGGCGCGCGAGCCGTAGCCCGTCGGCATATCGGCGGTGTCCATGATGTCCTTGACGCCGATCGGGACGCCGTGCAGCGGCCCGCGGACAGGGGACTGGTCGCGCGCCCGGGCTTCGGCGAGCGCCTGATCGGGGTCGAGATGGGCCCAGGCGCCGACATCGCTCTCGCGCAGCGCGATGCGCTCGAGACAGGCTTCAACCAGCGCCCGGGCGGTGAGGGTGCCGGCGGCAATCCGCTGGGCAGCCTCGCTCGCGGACAGGCAGAAGAGATCGGGCATGCAGGCGTCCCCGGGTTGTTCGCGGCCATTCGAGCAATGATGGCGGCGGAAGTCGACTGCCAACTATGCTAAGCGGCCACCTCCGGTCGCAAAAGAGGCTGCCTTGCCCATTCATGTCGATCGCGGCGGCAATCCAGCGGCCGAGGGAGATTCCCATGACCGATGATTTCATGGACACCGCCGGGATCGAGGGCTATCACGCGCATGTTTACTATGACAAGGCGACGCGGCCGGCGGCCGAGCGCCTGCGCCACGCGCTCGGCGAGCGCTTCCCGCTGCGGCTCGGCCGCTGGCATGACGAGCCCGTGGGGCCGCATCCGGTATCGATGTACCAGGTGGCCTTTGCCGTCGACGACCTGGCGCGCCTATTGCCGTGGCTGATGCTGAACCGAGGCGAGCTCAGCATCCTCGTGCACCCGCTGACCGGCGATGATTACAGGGATCACGCGCAGTTTGCGCTCTGGCTCGGCGCGAAGCTGCCGCTGCGGCTGGAGGTGCTGCGCCGCGGCCGCGCTCGGGCATGAGGCGTTGCGCGCGTTGCCGGCCGCCGTCAAGCGGCGGGAGAAGGAGCGGCTATGCCGCGCTGCCGGCGCGCAGCCGCTCGAAGAGCGCGAGAAAGAGCGCCCAGCCGAGACCCCAGGCCGCATTGAGCACGAAGCCGATGATGAAGAGGCCCATCATGTTGGGCGGCAGGCCGCCGAATTTCAGCGGCCAAACGACAAACATGAAGACGAGGGTGAGCGCCACGCCGCCCGCGATGATGGCAGCGATCCAGTAGGTGACGCCGGTGAACCAGCGCGGCAAGGTCAGCACGAAGATCACGCCCCAGACGCCGCCCCAAAATGAGATCGAAATGACCGAGGGCACGCCGAACGGTTTGGTCGGTTTCATGTCGAACGGCGAAAATGGGACGATGCCGGCAAGATGCAGCAACAACAGCAAGATCTGATGAAAGACCGGAACGGCGAGAACGCCGGCGATAAAGGCCATCACGAGCGTGGCCGCCGACCCGCCGGCGCCTTGAACGGAGGAAGAAGTCATCCTGGTCTCCTCGCTGTGTTATGACGGAGGTCGTCGTCGCCCCCACGCCATCCTGCTCCCGTCGCGGGCCGTCGTCCAACGTTTCGCATCAGGTGGGCGAACCGGGTGCTTGCGTCTGATGCTTGACGCACCCCGTCTCAGCCAGGATACTAAAACGCTTCCAAGGGGAGCCCCGGTAAGGGGCTGAGACACCACTACGGCGACAAGCGACGTGGGAACCCTTTGAACCTGATCCGGATCGTACCGGCGTAGGGACAGGAACGGCGCGGCTCGAAGCAGTCTCGACCAGAGCGCCCCTCAACTCCGCAGGCACCGGATCTCCTGTTGTACCGATCGCTCGGGAGGAGGAGATCACAATGCCCGAAGGCGTTCTCAAGCAGACCATTGGCGTCTCGACCGGTCCACTGCCGGCCTCGCGCAAGATTTATGTCGGCGGTCGGCGCTATCCCGAGCTGAAGGTCGCGATGCGCGAGATCGACCTGTCGCCGGCCGCCAAGGAACCGCCGGCGCGCGTCTACGATCCCTCCGGGCCCTATACCGACCCGGCGGTCGCCATCGACATCCGGTCGGGCCTGGCGCCGCTGCGCGGTTCCTGGATCCGCGCGCGCGGCGATGTCGAGGAGACGGCGGCGCGCAGCGTGCGGCCGGAGGACAACGGCTTGCGGCCGGGCGAGGTCAGCGATGTGCCGGTGTTCGACCGTGCCGCCCGGCGGCCGCTGCGGGCGAGGGCGGGGCGCGCGGTGACGCAGCTCGCCTATGCCCGCGCCGGCATCATCACGCCGGAGATGGAGTACATCGCCATCCGCGAGACTCTCGGCCGCGAGGAGCGCGCCGGCGCCGCGCGCGACGGCCAGTCCTTCGGCGCGGCGATCCCCGCCCATGTCACGCCCGAATTCGTGCGCGACGAGGTGGCGCGTGGCCGCGCCATCATCCCCGCCAACGTCAACCATCCCGAAAGCGAGCCGATGATCATCGGCCGCAATTTCCTGGTGAAGATCAACGCCAATATCGGCAACTCGATCGTGACGTCCTCGGTCGCCGAGGAGGTCGACAAGCTGGTCTGGGCGATCCGCTGGGGCGCCGATACGGTGATGGATCTCTCCACCGGCAAGAACATCCACACCATTCGCGAATGGATCATCCGCAACGCGCCGGTGCCGATCGGCACGGTGCCGATCTACCAGGCGCTGGAGAAGGTCGGCGGCAAGGCCGAGGACCTTACCTGGGAAATCTTCCGCGACACGCTGATCGAGCAGGCGGAGCAGGGCGTCGACTATTTCACCATTCATGCCGGCGTGCGGCTGCCCTTCATCCCGCTTACCGCCAGGCGCGTCACCGGCATTGTCTCGCGCGGCGGTTCGATCATGGCGAAATGGTGCCTTGCCCATCACCAGGAGAGCTTCCTCTATACCCGCTTCGAGGAGATCTGCGAGATCATGCGGGCCTATGACGTGTCGTTCTCGCTGGGCGACGGGTTGCGCCCGGGCTCCAACGCCGACGCCAATGACGAGGCGCAGTTCGCGGAACTGAAGACCTTGGGCGAGCTCACCAAGATCGCCTGGAAGCACGACGTCCAGGTGATGATCGAGGGGCCGGGCCACGTGCCGATGCACAAGATCAAGGAGAACATGGATCTCCAGCTCGAGCATTGCCACGAGGCGCCGTTCTATACCCTGGGTCCCCTCGTGACCGACGTCGCGCCCGGCTACGACCACATCACCAGCGGCATTGGCGCGGCGATGATCGGCTGGTTCGGAACGGCGATGCTGTGCTACGTCACGCCCAAGGAGCATCTGGGCTTGCCCGACCGCGACGACGTCAAGGTGGGCGTCATCACCTACAAGATCGCGGCGCACGCTGCCGACATTGCCAAGGGCCACCCGGCCGCGCGAGAGCGCGACGATGCGCTCTCCCGCGCCCGCTTCGAGTTCCGCTGGCGCGATCAGTTCAATCTCTCGCTCGATCCCGAGACGGCGGAGAAGTTCCACGACCAGACCTTGCCCGCCGAAGGGGCCAAGCTCGCGCATTTCTGCTCGATGTGCGGGCCCAAATTTTGCTCGATGAAGATCTCGCAGGAGGTGCGCGACTACGCCCAATCCGGCATGGCCGAGAAGTCGCAGGAGTTCCGCGAGCAGGGCGGCGAGATCTATCGGGTGCTGGACGGACGGACGGCGCCCGTCGATCCGTGACCAAGAGCGGCGACCGGCTCTATCCGCATCGCCCGGTCCTGGGCTGTCTTGCCGCGGTGCGACGGGGCGGCCGGATCCTGCTGGCGCAGCGCTCGGTGCCGCCGGGCGTGGGGCGCTGGGGATTTCCCGGCGGCATGCAAGAGCTGGGCGAGACGGTCCTTGCCTGCGCCGAGCGCGAGCTGCGGGAGGAGACCGGCATCGCCGCCGCGCCGGTCAGGACGCTCGACGTGCTCGACGCGATCCGCCGCGACGACGAGGGCCGCGTCAAGGTGCATTTCGCTCTGGTCGTCGTGCTGCTCGACTGGCGCGCTGGCGAGGGCGAGCCGATCGAGGACGTGAGGGCGCTCGGCTGGTTCACGCCGGAGGAAGTGCGTGCCGGCGGCCTCGAGCTCTTCCCGCAGGTGGAAGAGCTGATGGCGCTGGCGCTGGCCGGCTAGGCACGGCGCAGAAATTGGCCGCGGGCTCAGCCCGGCGCCTTTTTCCGCCGCGGCCAGGCGAGGGAAAGCGCGAAAAGCACCGCCGCCGTCAGCACCACCGAGGGTCCCGCCGGCAGGTCCCAGCGCAGCGAGGCGCCCACCCCGCCGAAGACGGCGAGGGCGCCGGCGAGCGCCGCCAGCGCCGCCATCGTCTCGGGCGTGCGCGCGAAGCGCCGCGCCGCCGCGGCCGGCAGGATCAGCATCGAGGTGATCAGCAGAATGCCTACCACCTTCATCGCCATGGCGATGACGAGCGCGACCAGCAGCATGAAGGCGACCCGTGTCGCCGGGACGTTGATCCCGTCCACCTGCGCCAGCTCCTCATGCACGGTGATCGCCAGCAGCGGCCGCCACAGCCAGATCAAGGCGCCGAGCGCCACGGCGCCGCCGCCATAGATCCAGCCGAGATCGCTCGGCACCACCGCCAGGATGTCGCCGAAGAGATAGCCCATGAGGTCGGCGCGCAGCGTCTCCAGGAAGGCGAGCGCAACGAGGCCCAACGAGAGCGCGCTGTGCGCCATGATGCCGAGCAGCGTGTCGCTGGCGAGCCGGCGCTGCTGCAGCAGAGCGGCGAGCGCCAGCGCGAGCGCCAGGCAGACCGCGACCACCGCGAGATTCAGATTGACCCCGAGCAGGAAGCCCAGCGCGACGCCGAGCAAGGCGGAATGGGAAAGCGTGTCGCCGAAATAGGCCATGCGCCGCCACACGACGAACGAGCCGAGCGGGCCCGCCACCGCGGCGACGCCGAGACCGGCGAGCGCCGCGCGCACCACGAACTCATCCATTGCGGCCTTCCTCCGCGACCGCGTCGCGGCGGTGGTCGTGGCGATGGGCGTAGAGCGCGAAGCCGTCGATCGCCGCGCCGAAGAGCGCGCGGTAGGCGGGATCGCGGCTCACCTCTTCTGGATGGCCGCTGCAGCAGATGTGGTGGTTGAGGCAGACGACCCGGTCGGTCGCCGCCATCACGAGATGGAGGTCGTGGGAGACCAGCAGCACGCCGCATCGGCGCTCGTCGCGGATGCGGCGGATGAGCGCGAAGAGCTCCGCCTGGCCGCCGATATCGACGCCTTGGACGGGCTCGTCCAGCACCAACAGCTCCGGCTCGCCGAGCAGCGCGCGGGCGAGCAGCACGCGCTGCAGCTCGCCGCCGGACAGCGTCTGCACCGGCAGGTCGAGCGCATGTGCGGCGCCGACCTGCGCCAGCGCCGCGCCGAGCCGCGCGCGGCCGCCCGGCACCAGCGTGAGAAAGCGCCGGACGGAGAGCGGCAGGGTCTCGTCGATGGCGAAGCGCTGCGGCAGATAGCCGATGCGCAGTCCGGCACGACGCTGCACGCGTCCGGCTTGGGGCCGCTGCAAGCCGAGAGCGACGCGCAGCAAGGTCGTCTTGCCGGCGCCGTTCGGCCCGACGACGGTGACGATCTCGCCGGAAGCGACGGCGAGCGACACGTCGGCGAGCGCGATGCGCCGGCCGAAGGCGACGTGGATCCCCGACAGCTCGATCAGGAACGGCGGCGGCAGCGGGTTCATTTTGCGCGGGCGTTTGGCCGGCAGCGCGGGCAGAGCCCGCGCAGCTCGATCGTCTGCTGCTCCACGGCAAATCCCAGCGCGCCGGCGCGGCGCAGCAACGCGCCGGATATGGCGGAATCCTCGAGCTCGGCGGCATCGCCGCATTTGCCGCAGATGAGGAACTGGCTCACATGGCGGCGCTCCGGCCGCGAGCAGCCGACATAGGCGTTGAGCGATTCGATGCGATGGATGAGGCCGTGCTCGATGAGAAAGTCGAGCGCGCGATAGACGGTGGGCGGCGCCGCTCCGGGATGCGAGCGTCGGAGCGCTTCGAGAACGGCATAGGCGCCCACCGCCTCGTGGCCGCGCCAGACGAGCTGCAGCACCTGCCGGCGCAGCTCCGTGAGCCGGGCGCCGCGCGCGGCGCAGAGCTGCGCCGCGCGGTCGAGCGCGTCCTCGATGCAGCTTCCGTGATCGTGGCTTGCCGTCTGAAACGGGCTTGCCGCCTCTGCGCGCGAACGGACCACCGCTCTCTCTCTGGCTTGACGATGTTATGATATAACATATCATAAGGCGGAAGCGCCACAGAAGCGCTGTCGATGCGGAGTTTTATGCTGCGCCTGAGGCCCCTTGTCGCGGCCGCGCTCGTCGCGTCCGGCATGCTTGCGCCGCGCGCCGACGCGGCGCCCGAGGTGGTCGCGAGCATCAAGCCGATCCACTCGCTGATCGCGGGCGTGATGGAGGGGGTGAGAGAGCCCGATCTCATCGTCGCCGGCGGCGCCTCACCGCATCTTTATGCCCTGAAGCCTTTGGACGCGAGGCGCCTCGAGCGCGCCGACATCGTCTTCTGGATCGGCCCGATCTTCGAAGGCTTTCTCGAGAAGCCGCTGGCCGCGCTTGCCGGCAAGGCCGAGATCGTCGAGCTCGACCGTGCGCCGGGCGTCGCGCTGCTGCCGGCGCGCGAAGGGGGCGCCTGGGAAGAGGACGAGCACCACCATGCCGCCTCGGCGTTGGAGCAGGACGGGCATCTCTTTCTCGATCCCGAGAATGCCAAGGCGATCGTGCGCATCGCCGCGGCGCGGCTCGCCGCGCTCGACCGCGCCAACGCGGCCCGTTATGCCGCGAACGCATCGGCGCTCGAACGCCGCCTCGACGCGCTCGATGCCGCGCTGCGGCAGCGTCTTGCCGCGGTCGGCGGCGTGCGATTCGTGGTGTTTCACGACGCCTATCAATATTTCGAGCGGCGTTACGGCCTTGCCGCCATCGGCTCGATCACGGTGACGCCCGAGAGCCAGCCCGGCGCGCGGCGGCTTCAGGCGATCCGCGACAAGATCAGGACCCTCGGCGCGCGCTGCGTCTTCCGCGAGCCGCAATTCGAGCCGCGGCTGGTCGACGTCGTCATCTCGGGCACCGCCGCGCGCACCGGCGTGCTCGATCCCGAAGGCGCGCTGCTGGCGCGCGGGCCCGAGCTTTATTTCAACCTGATGAACGGCCTTGCCGACGGGCTCATGCGCTGTCTGGGCTAGCGGCGGCTACGGCGCGTACTCAGATTGGTTGGACGGAACCGAGGAATCAGGCCGCCAATGTGCCAGCTGACGTCATACTGCGAGAGGGAGGCTTTTATGCCTCCGTTTGGGCGGCGCTAGCGCCGCACCGCTCCGAATCGCCGCCAGCTGATGGCATCCTCGAGACGGTCGTCGCCCCAGAAGATTTCGCCTTCGATCGAAAACGTCGGCGATCCAAAAATTCCAAGCTCGCGCGCAGCGCGCGTCTCGGCATCAAGCATCCCCGCGATATTGTCCTGATCGGCGAGCCTCAGGATGCGATCGGGCTTCTGACCAATTTCCTTGAGGCTTTCCGAGAGGTTCGGCTCGCTCCCGGTCTCTTGACCGAGCTGCAACCAGCGGCG
>JASHRZ010000474.1 GCA_030037055.1 Alphaproteobacteria bacterium | reverse complement strand
CTCGAAGAATTTCACCCAATCGGCATCGGATATCTCCTCGAACGGCTTCGGCTCGAAGATGCCGAGATTGTTGACGAGAATCTCCACGTTCGGAAATCGCCGGGCAACCTCCGCCGCGGCGGCGGCCGTGCCGAGATCGCCGGCGAATCCCAGCACATCGCCGCCCGTCGCCGATCTCAGCCCGGCAACCGCGTCATCCACGGATGATTGCGCGCGGCCGTTGACGATCACGCGGGCGCCTTCGCGCGCCAAGGCGGCGGCGATCGCCAGTCCGATGCCGGCGGTGCTTCCGCTGACCAGCACGAGCTTGCCTCTGAGTCCCAGATCCATGGTATTTCCTTTCAGCGGGCGTGGCCCGGCTCGACGGCAACGAGATGCGAGACCTTGGGCTCGGCCGCGAGCCGAGCCACCGCATCCTGCAGCACGCGGTCGGCATTGGTGACGCGCTCGTGCTGGCGCAGATGCTCGAGCCATGACCGGACGAAGAATGTCTCCACGAAACGCCCGTCTTCCGCGGCGTCCTCGAAGAGTCCCCAGGCATAGGCGCCGTCGCGGCGGCGCTCGCGCGCCAACTTCCCGAGCGCGGCGAGAAAGGCGTCGCGGTCGGCGGGGCTGATGCGGTATTCGACCGTCACCAGCACCGGCCCGCGATCGTGCTCGATCTCCCGGCTGGTGATCGGCGCAGGCCAATGCAGCGACGGCGTGAGATCGACCCCCGCTCCGGTCTGCAATTTCCAGCGGCGCGTCAGCGCAATGACGCCGAGCGCCCCCGCCGCCGCGGCGAAATGCGCGAGCGGGAGGCCGATCATCCCGGCAACCTTTCCCCAGAGCACGCTGCCAAGGGTCATGGCGCCGAAGGCGACCGTCAGATAGAAGGCGAGGCCGCGCCCGCGCACCCATTCCGGCAGCGCAACCTGCGCCGAGACGTTGAGGCTCGCCAATGCCGCGATCCAGGAGGCTCCCGCGATCAGACTGGCGGCGAGGCCGGTCGCGGCGTCGTGGGCGATGCCGAACAGCGCCATCGCGAGGGCGGTGCCGAGCGTCGCGGCCGAAACCGTCCGATCCGGCCCCAGCCGCGCTTTCAGCCAGGGCAGGAAAAACGCGCCGGCAACGGCACCGGCGCCGATCGCGCCCAGCAGAATGCCATAAAGCGCGGGTCCGCCGGCGATCTGTCGACGCGCCACCAGCGGAAGCAGCGCCCAATAGGCGGCGCTGAACAGGTAGAAGCCCACGGCGCGCATGATGGTGGCGCGCAAATGCGAATTGTGCCGGCCGTAGCGAACGCCGGCGACGACGGCGTTGCGGATGCGCTCGGCCGGCAACCGGCTGTCGCTCCGACGCGGCGCGCGCCACCACAGCAGCGCTCCCACCACGGCGAGATTGCTGACGGCGTTGAGCCAGAACGGCGCCGCGATGCCGAAGCCGGCAATGACGGCGCCGCCGAGCGCCGGGCCGACCGCGCGGCTGAGGTTGAAGCCGACGCTGTTTGCCGTCACCGCCGCGGCGAGATCGCGCCGGGGAACCAGCTGCGGCACCACCGCCTGCCAGGCCGGCATGGTCAATACGCCGCCGGCACTGACGAGGAAGGTGAACAGCAGCAGTGTGGCCGGCGTGACCAACTCCAGCCAAACAAAGACCGCGAAGACGGCGGCCACCGCCGTGGTGATGATTTCCATGGCGATCAGCAGCCGGCGCCGGTCCACGATATCGGCCAGCGCGCCCGCCGGCAGCGCCAGCACCACCATCGGCAAGGTGGTTGCCACCTGGACCAGCGACACGATCAACGGGTCCGGGGCAAGGCTGGTCATCAGCCAGCCGGATGCCGCGGTGTACATCCAAGTACCGATGTTCGACACGACCGTAGCGGTCCACATCACGCTGAAGGCGGCGCCGCGAAACGGCTGCCAGGCCGACGGCGCCGCTTCCGTCGAGGCTGCGGGCGTGGAGCCGGCTCCCGGCCTCGGCGGCATCGCTTAGCGCGCTGGCGCCGGCGGTACCTGGAGGCCGGCGGGCCCCTGCGGGCGCGCACGGCCGAGTCCGGGATGCTCGGGCAGCTTGTTCAGGGGACGTTCGACGATATCGCGGCGCGGATCAAAGGCGCAGCCGATCGCGCGAGCGCGCTCTGTCGCCGAAGCATTGTCCGCGGTCGAGACGGCAACCGCCGTCTCGACCGACATGCCCGACCGCGCCAGGGCCGCGTTGGCCTCGCTGGCGTTGAAGCGGATGCGTACCGTGAACCGGCGGACGATCTTGGTGAAATTGCCGGTGGCGTTGTCGGGGGGTATCAGCGCGAATTCGGCGCCGGCGGCGGGCGCGAGCGATTCCACGTAACCGCACAGCGCCTTGCCCGGATAAGTGTCGAGGGTGACGCGGACGGGATCACCGACCTTCATGCGCCCCACCTGAGTCTCGCGATAATTGGCCTCGATCCAGAGATTGTCGATCGGCACGATCGACAGCATGTGCGTGCCTGCGGTCACGTATTCGCCGACCCGCGTCTTGCGGTTGGCGACGATGCCGTCGATCGGCGCCCAAATCTCGGTGTCATCGAGGGCGAATTTGGCGGAGAGCAGAGCCGCCTCGGCGGCGGCGACCTGTGCCCTCGCCACCGCCTCGTTCGAATCGATCACCACGAGCTGCTCATGCTCGAAGGAGAGATTGGCCACGGCCTCGTCCACCGCCGCACGCGCCTGCGCCGCGGCGGCGGTGGCGGCATCGACGGTGGCTTGCGAGCCGACGGTCTTTTCCTGCAGGATGGTCGCGCGTTGCAGCGCGATCTCGGCGTTCTTCGCCTGCGCCTGGGCCGCGCGCAACGTCGCCTCGGCGACCAGGATCTTCGATTTCTCGAGTTCGCGCTGGGCGCCGACCTGGTCCAACGTCGCCTTCGATTGATCGAGCGTGGCCGCCGATTTCTCGACCGACATGCGGAAGTCGCGGGGATCGATGCGCACCAGCACCTGCGCCGCCTTGACCGGCATGTTGTCGTCGACCAGCACCTCCACCGCATAGCCGGTGATCCGCGCGCCGATATCGGTGATCTCGCCGTGGAGGTAGGCGTCGTCGGTGACCTGCACGTCGCGCGACCGGTCGTACCATCGCCACCCGAACAGCCCCGCCGCCGCCAGCGCAGCGATCAGCACCAGCGCGACGAGCACGCGTTTCAGCCCTGCCATCATGTCCCACCCCCCGAGGCGAGCGCGATGGGGGAGCGCGGGCGCCGCGCGCCTTCGCGCAGCGGCGGCAGCATCAGCACCAGAACGGCGGACACCGCCAATACCAGTGAGACGATGACAAAGGCGTCGGCAAAGGCCAGCACATAGGCTTGGCTCGATGTCGCGCCCGAGAGCGCCGCCCAGGCCTGCGCCTCGGCCAACGCCCGATCGCCCTGCGCCCCCAGAAAGGTTCCGACGAGGCCGCTGAAGCGCTGGGCGAGGGCGGAGCTTGCGTCGTTGAGACTGTCGACAAGGACCGCGGAATGGAACTTCTCGCGCCAGGTGATCAGCGATCCGATGACGGAAATGCCGAAGGTCTGCCCGACGACGCGGCTCAGGTTGAACAGAGCGGCGGCGGTCGGTCCCTGCTGGGGCGCGACATCGCGCGTGGCGTAGAACAGGGTCGGCACCAGGAACAGCCCCTGGCCGAAGCCAAGCAGGACCAGCGTCAGTCGGAAGTCGCCCGCCTGCCAGCCCGGCGTGAGACCGCTGCAGATGAAGGCGCCAATGGCGAACAACGCCAGACCGAGCGACAGCGGCAGGCGCGCATCCCAGCGCGAGGCCCAGAACCAGGCGAGCGGAAAGGCGAGGAGCTCGGCCCACAGCATCCAGATGGTGGCGTCCGCGATCTCCGGCAGACGGAAGCCTTGCAGGCGCGTCAGCGCCTGCGGGACGACGAACGCCGTCATCACCAGGCCGAAGCGATAGAACGTCGCCAGCGTCACGGCCCAGCCGAAGCTGGGCTTCTTGAGGAGCGACAGGTCGATCAGCGGATGCCGACGCCAGAGCAGGGCCGCCACCGCCGCCAGCAGGAAAATTGCCGCGAGCAATCCCGCGCGAAGGATGGTCGGGCTCTCCAGCCAGAAGAACCGGTCGCCTTGCTTCATGAAGAGGACCAGCGCGGCAAGGCCGGCCGCCAAGAGAAAATAGGCGGGCCAGTCGATCTCGGAGAGCCGCATCGCCGTCACCGGCGGCGCCGGACGGAGGATGCGCAGGCCAAGCCCGCACACCACGAGCGCCCAGGCGATGTCGAAATAGTAGAGGCCCCGCCACCCGAAGCAGTCCGTGAGGAATCCGCCCACCGAAGCCGCGACGGCGGCCGGCGCCGTCGAAGCGAAGGCGAAGAGTGTCAATGC
>JASHRZ010000473.1 GCA_030037055.1 Alphaproteobacteria bacterium | reverse complement strand
CTGTCCGACGTCATCTTCTCCGGTCTCCTCGTCTACGGCGTAAGCTGGCTGCTCTATCGCATCATCGTAGAGGACGATCGGCTCGCCCGCCGGTTCGGCGCCTTCGCTCCGCCGCGCCGGCTGGCACTTCCCTCGCTGCTGCTGCTGCTGTCGCTGCTGCTGTCGATCGCCTTTGTCGACCGTCCCGTCGCCCGGTTTTTCCACGACAGCGACCCCTCATTGCGCCAGGTCTTCCAGTTCATCACCCAGTTCGGCCTCAGCAAAGGCTATCTCGTCATCGCCGCCCTGCTCTTCGTGACGCTCCGCTTTGCCGCTTTCGGCGCGCGCCACGAGCGGCTTGAGGCGACGCTCGCGCTCCATGCCCGCCGCGCCCTCTTCCTCTTCGTCGCCGTGGCAGGTGCCGGCGTCTTCGCCGACGTCGTCAAGCTGATCTTCGGCCGCGCGCGGCCAAAGCTGCTCTTTGCCGACGGCGCCTACGGCTTCACCTGGGGCGCGGCGCAGGCGGATTACTGGTCGTTTCCCTCGGGGCACGCCACGACGGCGACGGCGTTAGCGGTGGGGCTCTACCTGCTCTGGCCGCGCGGCCTGCCGCTTTATCTCGTTGTCGCGCTGCTGGTGGCGGCGAGCCGCATCATCATCACCGCGCACTATGTCAGCGACGTGCTCATGGGTGCGGCGATCGGCGGCGGCGTCGCCTGGGCGCTCTGGAACGGTTTCGCGCGCGCCGGCACCGATCTTTCCGGCCCCGCCGCTCAGCCGGCGCCGGATGAAGCGCGCTCGCCCGAGCGATAACCTTCGAAGCCGTGCAGCCAATAGATCCGGTAGATCCGAAACGTCTTCCGATCGAGGGGAATAAGCACCTGTTGCTCGATCGGGTCGACGACCTTGAAGCGCGAGAGGATGCGCTCAACGTTGTCCGGCGATTTCGCCACCAGCATGAAGTCGTCGCCGACATAACGCTGGGGCTGCGCCGTCAGGTCGAACTCGTCGTGGATGCCGCCTTCGCCGTTCCATTTGAGCGAGTCGAAGGGATGCGGCGCGACGTAATAGACGAGCGCGGCCATCACCTCGCGGTCATCCGACATGAGGCGGGTGCCGGGATGGCGCGCCAGCATCTCGCTCACCGTGCGGCCCAACGTCTTCCAGCCGCGCAGCCGATGCAAAGGGTCATATCGCGCCGGCAGCTCCTCGCCGAACGCCCTTGCGATGTCATGCGCGCCGAAGGCGACGACCGCGATCAGCAGGTCGAGCGCGACGCCGAAGGCGACGAGACGCGCGCGGCCGCCCTCCAGCAGCCAGGCCACGACCAGCACCACCGCGGAGACGAAGGTCGGCGCCGACCAGTTCGCCTGAGCGCGCGAAAGCAGGCTCACCGCGAGCATCATGGCGAGCGTCGGCAAAGCGAAGCAGGCAAGGAGCGCCGCGCGGCGGTCGCGCAAGCTCCGCGGCGTCAGCGCCGCGAGGACGATCAGTCCGGAGAAGAAGATCGGCCCGAACACGCCGAATTGCGCGGCAAAGAATTCGAGAAACCGCGCCGGGTGGAACAGCGGACCGCCGAGATTGGCGTTGTCGCGGGTGTGCAAGTAGCTGACGAAGCCGTTGGCGACATTCCAGAAGAAGTTGGGGGCGTAGACGACGAGGGCGAGCGCTGCGGCACCGAGAAAGCGCTTGAAATGCCGGCGCTCGTCGCGGAACAGCAGCAGGAAGAGCAGCGCCGAGAGCAGCCAATACGCCATGGCGTATTTGCTGAGCAGGCCAAGCCCGGCCGCGCTCCCCGCCACGATCCACCAGCGCTCGCCGCCGGGCTCGCGCGCGCGGATGAAGGCATGAAGCGCCACGGTCCAGCAGAAGAGCAGCGGTGCATCGGTCGACATGATCGCCGCCGAGGCCGAAACGCCGGGCAAGGTGGCATAGGCGACCGCCGACCAGAATGCGACGCGGGCATCGTAGAGCCGTCGGGCCAGGCGGTAGAGGACCAGCGCCGTGCCAAAATGCAGCAGCGGCGCCGCAAGCCTGATCGCCGCTTCCTGCTCGCCGAACACGAAGGTGGTGAGCGCGATGAGCCAGGCGACCATCGGCGGCTTGGAGTAATAGCCGAGCGCGGGGTGGAGCGACCACAGCCAGTATTGCGCCTCGTCGGGGTAGAGATCAGCGCGGCCGAGCGCAAGCCAGACGAGGCGCGCCAGGGTGACGGTGAACACCGCCCAAAGCGCGACGCGCCAGGAGCGCTCCTCGACCTCCGCTACCGCGCCGCTCCCTTGGTTGCCGCGCACCGCCATGGCGGCGGAGCCTAGCGAGGCAATTCGCCGCCTGCCAGCCTGCTGCGCCGCCGGATCGGGGGATTCGGTCTAGCATTCGCCGGGTTCGCTTGCTAAGTCATGCGCGGGCCCGGGAGCGGTCAAGCGCTGGCGATGCAACTCAGGATCGAGACTTTCAGCAACAGCCGGGGCGGCAATGCCTTCTTCAAGGCGGTGACGCATCCCCTTGCGGCGCGCGCCATGCGGGGATTGCTGACGCGACTCGGCCACGGCAGGGTTGCGGTCTACGACCCCGAGGGCTGCGTCGACGGGCTTTCCGACCTCTACGATCTCTCGGCGCTCGACATCGCGGGCTGTTACGTCCAGGACGTGACCGCGATCGGCCGGCCGGTGCTCGGGCGCGCGGCGCAGCCGGTGACTGAGATCGGCGACTCGCGCGCGCGCACGGTCTTCGTCGCCGCTTTCGACGCCGAGCGCGCCATAACCCACGTCCGCCACCTCCTGCCGGCCGGCGCCGAGGCGGTAAGCCTCGACACCATCCGCCTCCCGGACTCGCTGATCTCCAATCCGCGGCGCTATCTCGATCCGCTCAACTTCGCCACCAACTTCGCCTTCTTCCGCGACGCGGCAGGGCTCTCGACCCGGCTCGTCACCGCCAATTACTGGGCGGGCTACGGCGCCGGCGAAGTGACGCTGTGGCTGCTGCTCTTCGGCGCGGCCGGCGAGGTTCTGGCGGAGTGGCGCGAGGCGGTGGCGCCGGGGACGGCATCGATCGTGCTCGACAGTCGCGACATCCGCCGGCGCTTCGCGCTCTCCGACTTCACCGGCCAGCTTTTTCTCCACGTCGTCGGCGCGGTCGGCCATGACGTGGTGAAATACGCGCTCGACACGTTCGGCGCCGATGCGAGGACATGCTTCTCCTGCACCCACGACGCCAATTCCTGGCCGGCGGATTTCTACGCCGGGCTGCCCGCGCCGGATACCGGCGAGCGCGTGACGCTTTGGGTGCAGAACAGCCAGCCTTGCGCCATCCCGCCGAACGCCATCGGCGTCAATCTCATGGGCGACGGCGCGGTAAGGCGCATTGCCGCCGAGATCGCGCCCTTCGCCAGCTACGCGCTCGACGTCGCCGAGCTTCTGCCCGAGGCGCGCTGGCCGCAGCAGATCGAAGTGCGCGCCGGCAAATATGTCGTGCGCCCGCGCTACGAGGTGACGGCCCGCGGCCGGCGCCGCATCGCCCATGTCAATGTCGAGCGCACCGATCTCGCTCCCGACCCGCGCATCCCCGAGCTCGGCAATCTGCTTGGCAAGGGCTATCTGCTGCCGGCGCCGGTACTGCCGCGCGAGATCTGGCGCACGCAGGCCATGCCGACGCCGATGGCGACGACGCAACGGGATTTGCCGGTGGGGCTCATCGTCTATGACGGCTCCGGGCACGAGGCGGCGCGCCACCGTTTCGGCCGGTTGACGCGCAGCCAGTCCGTCGCCGTCGAGCTCGATGAGATCATCAACGGGGCCGAGCTCGCGTCGGGCTACGGCCATCTCGAGCTGGTCTATGACTTCAGCCAAGGCGGCAGCGCCGATGGTTGGTTGCACGGGCTCTTCCGCTATGAGGATCGCGGCAGCGGGCATCGGGCCGAGACGAGCTTCGGCGCGCATGTCTTCAATACCGTGATCACCTACAAGGGCGAGCCGCAATCCTATGCCGGCCGCGCCCCGGGCCTGTCGACGCGGCTGTTCCTGCGCCTGGGCGAGGCGCCGCACGACACGCTTTGCCACCTGATCTACTCGGCATCGGCGCCCTGGCACGGGACGAGCGCCACCGATCTTGTCCTCCACGATCGCGATGGGCGCGAGGTCGCGCGCCGGCGCGTGGCGATCCCCTGCTCGGGCTCGCTCTATTGGCGGTATCACGGGCTTTTCGACAAATCCCAGCGAGAGCGAGCGGGCGCCGGCGCCTACGTGATCGTCCGGGACCTGACCTGCCGGCTCTTCGGCTATCATGGGCTGCTCGCCGGCGGCGGTGCCTTCAGCCTCGATCACATGTTCGGCTTCTGACTTCCCGGGACGTTCGCGCATGACCCAGCGCCACCACAGCAAGCTCCTCGTCATCGGCTCGGGTCCCGCCGGCTACACCGCGGCGATCTATGCCGCGCGCGCCAATCTGCAGCCGATTCTGGTGCAGGGGCTGCAGGCCGGCGGACAGCTCACCATCACCACCGATGTCGAAAACTATCCCGGCTTCGCCGAGGTGATCCAGGGACCTTGGCTCATGGAGCAAATGCAGCGACAGGCCGAGCATGTCGGCACGCGCGTCATTACCGATATGATCGTCTCGGCCGACCTGTCCAAGCGCCCTTTTACCTGCATCGGCGACAGCGGCGACACCTATGTCGCCGAGGCCATCGCCATCTGTACGGGCGCACAGGCGCGCTGGCTCGGCATTCCGGGCGAAGAGGTTTTCCGCGGCTCCGGCGTCTCCGCCTGCGCCACCTGCGACGGCTTCTTCTTCCGCGGCAAGGAGGTGGCGGTGGTCGGCGGCGGCAACACCGCGGTCGAAGAGGCGCTCTATCTTACCAACCACGCCACGCGCGTCACCCTCATCCACCGCCGCGACCGGTTGCGCGCCGAGAAGATCCTGCAGGCCCGGCTCTTCGCCAATCCCAAGATCCGCGTCGTTTGGGACAGCATCGTCGAGGAGATCCTCGGCGAGAAAAGCCCGCCGCGCGTCACCGGCGCGCGGGTTCTCAATCTCAAGACGCGCGAAACGTCCGTCATCGCCTGTGACGGTCTCTTCGTGGCCATCGGCCACACGCCGGTGACCGATCTCTTCAAGGGCCAGCTCGCGCTCGACGCGGAGGGTTATATCCTCACTCGGCCCGACTCGACCGCGACCGACGTGCCCGGCGTCTTCGCCGCCGGCGATGTCAGGGACAAGATCTTCCGCCAGGCCGTAACCGCGGCCG
>JASHRZ010000472.1 GCA_030037055.1 Alphaproteobacteria bacterium | reverse complement strand
GAGAAGCTGGCCGGGTCGTTGGCGCCGACATCGACAAGGTGCACCGAGCCCGTCCATCTGCACCAGCCGGACCGGATCGAAATCGATCGTGGCGCCGCGCGATAGCATCCACAGCTCCAGCCAATAGTCGAACAGCGCCGGCAGCCGGCGCCGAGCCGGTCGAGCGAAAGGGCGCGGCGCTCGACGCGGTTGCCGGTGCCATCGGCACGGAGAGCGCCCGGCGGCCGCAGCGGCACGATCATCGCGGCGCCGGTGCGCAGGACGGCGCCGGCAGGCTCACCACTGCGGGGAGAGGCGCCGGCGGCACGGCACAGGTGGGGCGAGACGCAACGACCGGTGGCGCGGCAACGCACGGCGCGTGCCGGGAATCCAGCCGCCATCTCGAAGGCGGCGAGGCTCGTCGGGTTGAGGCATCGCGGCATTTCGGTGCCGGCACTCAGCATCGTCCAGGGTGACCGCGCGGATCAGAGGTTCAAGCTCGGCAAGCTTACGGCGGCGGAATCGAACGCCGGAATCCCAGCGACGCGCTTCAGAAGCTGCAGTACCGCCTGACGCACCGTCTTGTCCTTGATCAAGGCGAAGGTGGCGTTGAGATCGCGGATCTCCTGCGAGGTCAGCGATTCCGCCGGCGCAGCGCAAGCCTCCGGGGCGGCACCCGCGGGCACCAGCCCTTCGAAGAAATGATTGACCGAGACGCCGAGGACCTCGGCGATCTCCTGCAGCCGGCTGGCGCTGACGCGGTTGGAACCGCGCTCGTATTTCTGGATGGATTGGAAGGTGACGCCGACCTTGAGCGCCAGCTCCGTCTGATTGAGGCCGAGCATGGCGCGACGATGTCGGACACGCGAGCCGACATGGACATCGATGGGATGTGGACCGTCGAGCTTCGCCGTGCGCCGGCGCCGTGTCGCGCCGTCCTGCTTGTTGTTCGCGGTGATCACAGTCATCCGAACCCCCGGGGTGGACGATGTCATCTGCAGATTACACGTTTTCGGAGCTGGCTGCGCGTGGCGACAGCGAGGACCGTCTCGTCTCCTGCATTGCCGGCAAGCCGTTCCGTGTCACCAGCCTCTATCCCATGATCGAGAGTCTGGCGATGTGGTACGATGGGGTGCCGCATCCGGACGAGCCGGTGGAGATGCTGCCCGAGACGCCGCGTGCCATGTCCGGCACGGTGTCGATGACCGGGCGGCTGTGGACTCATCGTCCTAGCTGCCGCTGCTCGCGCTGAGCCTGATCCTGGCGCGATACATTTCGGCTTCGTCGCGCTGGCTGGTGCGCAAGAACCTGCCGACACTGCGCTACGGCTTCCCGCGGGTCGAGCCCTGTTTGCGCGTGCATCAGCGCGGCCTCGCCCAGCCGGTTGAGCTCCACCTCGTCTGGATGTCCCAGGCCGAGCTTATCGCCGATAGAAGATGGCGAGGAAGTGCAGATAGGCGGCGATCGCCTCGCTCGCGCTCTTCGCGCTCATTCCGCTCGTGGCGGCGCTGATGGCCCGCGGCATCGGAATGCGATCCCTAGGCGAGATCGACGGCAAAGCGCTTCAGATCGGCAAGCGCGCAGTGTTCGAGCGCGCCCTCGTGGGTGGCGCGCAGCACGACGCGCGGCGGCTTTCCTGCCGTGAGCGCCTCCTGCCAGCGCGACGCGCATAGGCACCAGCGATCGCCGGGCTTGAGGCCGGGAAAACCGAAGGCCGGCATCGGCGTCGAGAGATCGTTGCCGCGCTCCTTGGACAAAGCGAGGAACTCGGCGGTCATCACGGCGCAGACGGTATGGCTGCCGACATCCTCGCGCGAGGTGTCGCAGCAGCCGTTGCGGAAGAAGCCGGTGACCGGCTTCGCCGAGCAGCCCTCGAGACGCTCGCCGAGCACGTTGCGCGAGGGCTTGCGCCCGCTTCCACCGGCATCGTCTCGCGGCATGGCTTCAGCTCCTTGTCCGACGCCGTCCGATGATACCGCGCGGCGCCCGCGGGCAAAAGCCGGGCGCTATCCCGCCAGCGACCCCCTGAGCGCGCGGTTGGCGACGATGAGCATGGCGACGTCGGGATTTGCAGTCGCCTCGATCTCGCGCAGCAGCGCCTCGACGCGGCCGAGCGCCTCCGCCCGCGCCTCGATCCACGCGCCGAAATCCCCGCCATCGGCAATCGCCTTGGCGGTGAAGTCGGCCTGGTGCGCGTAGAAATCCTCCTGCAGCGCGTCCACCGCCACCTTCTGCCAGGCGGTCTCGGATTTCAGCCGCCGCGCCGCCCTGCGCAGCGCGTCAAGCCGGAAGCGAGCGCCGACGGCATAGAAGCCGCGACCGATGTCGACGATGCCCATGCCGCTGCCGAGCCCCAGCCGCACGATATCGACGGCGGAGACCAGGAAGTCGAGCCGCGCCACCATCAGCGCCGTCTCCGGCGGCACCTTGCGCTGCACCAGGAGGTCGGCGCGGCGCATTAGCTCGGCGCGCTGCGGCGCGGGCAGGATGTCGGTGACGTGATCGGCGAGCTGCTGGACGCCGGGGCGGAAGACATCGACCTGCGCCTGGATGTCGAGCGCCGCGCTGTTGCGCAGGAACCAGGCGGTGGCGCGTTCCAGCAGCCGGTTGCCGGCGAGCAGCATCTCGGTCTGGGTCTGCGCCGGCACCTTGTTGTCGAGCCGGCCCACCGCCTTCCACAGCGTCTCGAGATCGAACACCTGCTTGACGATCATATAGGCGTGGGTGACGTCGCCGGCGCCGCGGCCGGTGCGTTCGCGCATCTCCGAGAGGAAAGTGATGCCGCCGCGGTTGACGAGGTCGTTGGCCGCCACCGTGGCGACGATCTCCTTGCGCAAGCGATGGCGGGAGATCGCCGTGGGGAAGCGCTCGACCAGCGCCGCCGGGAAATAGGCCATCAGGTCGCGCTCGAGCTGCGGGTCCTGGGCGATGTCGGCGGCGGCGAGCTCGTGCGCGAGCGAGCGTTTGACGTAGGCCATGAGCACCGCCAGCTCCGGTCGCGTCAGCCCGCGGCCGGCGGCGGCACGCGCGGAGATCTCCTCGTCGCTCGGCAGGAACTCCACCGCGCGGTCGAGCTCGCCGGCGCGCTCCAGCGCGCGCATGATGCGGAGCTGCTGGTCGAGCCGCTCCGTCCCTTGC
>JASHRZ010000471.1 GCA_030037055.1 Alphaproteobacteria bacterium | reverse complement strand
GCGCCGCCCGCTTAGCGTTGCCGGATATTGCCGCAGGCGAGGAAGCATGGGATGAGTGAGATCGATCAAAACCGGCTCTCCGAAGCACTCGGCTCCATATGGATGAGCGCGATCAACGAAGAGAGATATTAGGATGCGATGCTCATTGGCGTGCTCATGTCTTCGATTTTCCGCAACAAGGCGGATCAAGGGTCGCGAGAAGGCCGGTTGGGTTTGATAAGATCGGCCGTCGATGCCCTTCTTCACGAAGGCAATGAAAGGTCGTGCTCGTTTTGCCGCAAACGTCCGCCGGAAGTTCATCTTGTCGGCGGACCTGACGCGCTCATTTGCGACGAGTGCGCGGCCGAGGCCGGTGCGTATTTGAGGGAGAGCAAACGGCCGCCGACCTCAATGCGCAGCTCCAATGCATGAAAGGCGTTGGCTGAGAGCCTGAGCCATCCCCGTGACGAGGCGGCCGAGACGCCTAGCGATAGACCGCCTTCATGCTGGCCTCGGGATAGCGCGCGCCGGCGGCGGCGCCGGCCGGCACCGCTTCGGCGATGCGCGCGACATCGGCCGGGGCGAGCGTCACCTCGAGCGCGCCCAGATTCTCGTCGAGCCGATCCTTCCGCTTGGTACCGGGGATCGGCACGACATCCTCGCCTTGCGCCAGCAGCCACGCGAGCGCGAGCTGCGCGGGGGTGCAGCCCTTCTCGCGCGCGATCGCCTCGAGCCGCGCCGCCAGCGCGCGATTGTGCGCGAAATTCTCGGCGAGGAAGCGCGGATGCTCGCCGCGCCGGTCTCCCTTCACGTCCTCGGGCGCGCGGAGGGCGCCGGTGAGGAAGCCGCGACCGAGCGGCGAATAGGCCATGAAGCCGATGCCGAGCGCGCGCGTCGCCGCCCGCGTCTCTTCGGCCTCGGTGCGGTAGAGGAGCGAGTACTCGGTCTGCACCGCGGTGATGGGATGCACCGCATGGGCGCGACGAATGGTCTCCGGCCGCGCTTCCGAGAGGCCGAGATAGCGCACCTTGCCCTGCTCGATTAGCCGCGCCATGGCGCCGACCGTCTCCTCGATCGGCACGGCGGGGTCGACGCGGTGCTGGAAATAAATGTCGATGAAGTCGAGGCCCAGCCGCTTCAGGCTCGCCTCGCAGGCCTGCTGCACATAGTCCGGCCGGCCGCAGACGCCCTGGCCGGTGGGCGTCTTGACCTGACCGAACTTGCTGACAAGCACGACGCCTTCGCGCCGCCCCTTGAGCGCGCGCCCGACCAGTTCCTCATTATGGCCCCAGCCATAGAGATCGGCGGAGTCGAGCAGGTCGACGCCGCGGTCGAGCGCGTATCGGATGAAGTCGATCGCGGCGTCATCGTCGCTCTTGCCGTAGATGCCCGACAAGGACATGCAACCGAGCCCGATGGCGGAGACCGAGGGGCCGTTCCTTCCCAGCCTGCGATGCGCGAGCATTGTCTCTCCCCGGTCGCTGACGGTGCGCCGCTCAATAGCGGATGCCGAGGAAATGCGGAAGCGTCAGCGAGAGCGGCGGCCAGTAGGTCACCAGCACGAGGAAGCCCAGCATGACGATGAGCCAGGGCAGCACCGCCACGGTGAGCTCGGTGATGCCCATGCGGGCAATGCCGCTGGCGACATAGAGGTTGAGGCCGACGGGCGGATGGCAGAGCCCGACCTCCATGTTCACCGCCATCAGGATGCCGAAATGCACGGGGTCGATGCCGAGGCGCGTGATCATGGGATAGAGGATCGGCGCCATGATCAGCAGGATCGAGGACGGCTCCATCACGTTGCCGGCGGCGAGCAGGATCAAATTCACCACCAGCAGGAAGAGGGAGGGGCTGAACTCCTTGCCGATCATCCACGCCGCCATCGCCTGCGGGATGTTCTCCGAGGTCATGAGGAAGGAGAACAGCACCGCGTTGGTGATGATGTAGAGCAGCATCGCGCTCATATTGGCGGCGTCCAGCAGCACGCGGGGCACGCGGGCGAGCGGCATGTCCTTGTAGACGAAGACGGCAATGACGAAGGCGTAGGTGGCGGCCACCGCCGCCGCCTCCGTGGGCGTGAAGACGCCGCTGTAGATGCCGCCGAGCACGATGGCGATGAGCAGCAGGCCCCAGACGCTGTCGCGGAAGGCGCTGAGGCGCTCGCCCCAGGAGGCGCGCTTCAGCCGGGGATAGCGGTTGCGCCGGGCATAGAGCCAGGTGAGCAGCGCCAGCGCTGCCGCCAGAGTCAGGCCCGGTGCGACCCCGGCCATGAAGAGGGCACCGATCGAGGTGTTGGTGGAGACGCCGTAGAGCACCAGGATGATCGAGGGCGGCACCAGGATGCCGAGCGCGCCCGAGGTGGCGATGACGCCGGCGCCGAAGCGGCGGGGAAAGCCGTGCTCGATCATCGCCGGCAGGATGATCGAGCCGATCGCCACCACGGTGGCCACCGAGGAGCCGGAGATCGCCGCGAAGAGCGCGCAGGCGGCGACGCCGGCGAGCCCTAGCCCGCCCGGCCAGTGTCCCACCAGCGCGCTGGTGAAGGCGATCATCCGCCGCGCCACGCCGCCATGGGTGAGGAAGCTGCCGGCGAGGATGAAGAACGGGATCGCCATGATCTGGAAGTTCTCGATGCCGGTGAAGAGCTTCAGCGCGACGCTCTCGATCGGCACCTGGGTCATGGCGAAGAGGAAGGCGAGCACGGTGAGACCGAGCGAGATCGAGATCGGCATCCCCGTCAGCATCAGGGCGAAAAGCAGGGGGAAGATGATCGCGGCGTTCATATCGGATCGCCCGCAGCGGTGCCGGTCGGCGGCTCGATCCCCTCGACGCGGGCGTGGCGGTGCGACGGCAGGTCGCCGGTGCGCGCGAAACGCCAGGCGACCTGGAGAAAGCGCAGGCACATGAGATAGGAGCCGCAGGGTATCGCGAGATAGACCAGCCACATCGGCGCCTCCATGTCGGCCGAGACCTGGTCGGTATGGGCGATCTCCCAGACGAAGCGGGCGCCGAGCGAGCCGATGACGCCGGTGAAGAGCGCGCCACAGAGCAGGCCGAAGATGATGACGATGCCGCGCGTGGCGGGCGGCAGGCGGTTGATGAGCACATCGACCCCGACATGGATGCCGGTGCGCACGCCATAGGCGGCGCCGAACTTGGCGACCCAGATGAACATGTAGACGCAAAGCTCCTGCGCCCAGGTCATGTCGATCCGGGTCGCGTAGTCTTGGATCAGCGGCACGGTCGAGAGGTAGCGATGGACGACGGCGGCGAAGGTGATCACCGTCGCCGCCGCCATCAGGCTGGCGATGAGGATCTCCTCGAGCCGGTCGAGGGTGCGGAGCGGGAGCTTGAGCATAGGCGTCGAGCGGCGGGCCGGATGCTGGCTGCCGGACGGCCTCGCCGGCCGCCGCTACTGCGTCGCGCTGACGCCGGTCTCCTTGTGGATCGCGTCAATGAGATCCTTGCCGATGCGCGATGCCATCTCGTCATGCACCCGGAGCAGCCCGCGGCGCCACGCGGCCTTCTGCTCCGGCGTGAGCGTGATGAATTCGACCGTGCCGGAGGCCTTGATCTTGGCGAGCGCGTCGGCGTTTTCGGCCTCGGCGATCGAGTTGCAATAGGCGGTGGCGTCCTTGGCGGCGCCCTCGAGCGCGGCGCGGATGTCGTCGGGCAGCCCTTCCCAGAACTTCTTGTTCACGATGAGGGCGTAGCCGATATAGGTGTGGTCCGACACCGTCAGGTATTTCTGCACCTCGTGGAATTTCTGCGTGTAGATGTTGGATGGCGTGTTCTCGCCGCCGTCGACGACGCCGGTCTGCAGCGCCTGATAGACCTCGGAGAAGGCCATCACCTGCGGCAGGGCGCCGAGATCGCGGTAGGTCTGCTCCAGCACCTTCGAGGACTGGATGCGCATCTTCATGCCCTTGAAGTCGTCGAGCGTGCGCAGCGGCTTGTTGGAGGTGATGACGGAAAAGCCGTTGTCCCAATATCCGAGCCCGATGATGCCCTTGGGCTCGAGCTTCTTGAACAGCGCCTTGCCGATCGGCCCGTCGCTGACCTTCCGCAGCGCCTCCACCGAGGGAAAGATATAGGGCAGGTCGAAGACCTCGAATTCCTTGATGCCGAGCGGGCCGAACTTGCTCACCGACGGCGCCAGCATCTGCACCGCGCCGAGCTGGAGCGCCTCGAGCTCCTCCTTGTCCTTATAGAGCTGGCTGTTGGGATAGACCTCGACCTTGACCCGGCCCTGTGTGCGCGCCTCCGCCAGCTCCTTGAACTTCTCCGCTGCCTTGCCCTTGGGCGTGTCCGGCGCCACGACGTGGCTGAACTTGATGACGATCGGCTCATCGGCGCGGGCGGCCGCAAGCGGCAGGAGCGCAAGCGCGGCAGCGAAGGCCAGGGTCAATCTCATCGGCGTCTCCCAGGGTTTTAAGCTTGGCCGCACCCTATCAGGAAAATCCACGCCGGGCCACCGCGCAGCCGCCCGCGCCGCGGCCGAGGTTGCGCGAGCCTTCCGCGGTGTGATTCCGGTCACAGCCGTCGCGTCCACGGCGCCCCACATTCTCTCATTGGGTTCCCCGGCCTTGCGATCTCGAAGGAGGGGCCATGTCGACGGCGACCTCGATCCAGCTTCTGCCCCGCGGCTCCGTCCGCCGCCGCGAGATGGCGCGGCGCCTGCCGCGCGCGCTGTGGATCGTGCTGGCCATTATGGTGAGCTGGGGGGCGGAATACGGCGTCTATCGCGCCTTCGAGCCGCCCGGTCACGCCTTGCGGCGCGAGCTTCTGGGCGCGGCCGAGGAGCTGCGGACGCAATGGGTGCCCCAGCCGACGACCCAAGCTATGCGGCAGGCGATCCGGCGGCATTTCCGCGAAAGCGATATCGACATTGATAGCACGCGGTATTGGCCCAACGTGGCGGTGATCCTGCACGACGTTCCGCGTGAAGGCTGCGCCGCGGCCGTGCGCGACGCGCGCCGCATCGACGGTTCCGTGGTGATCGCGCTTGAGCGCTACCGCTTGCCGGCCGAGTGCGCCGAGCGCAACGACATGACTTGGTGGCTGATGCCCTGAGACAAACCCGCGAGGCGGGTTTGTTCGCGGCGGGCGGCAGCATCCCAGCGAAAGCCGGGATCGCGAAAGCCCGCACCCCGTGCGGAGTTGCCGCAATCGGAACCTAGCCCTGCCCTTGCGGGAGGGAAGCGAGGGAGTGGCCGGGCCGCGACGCGGGGCCCTGAAGGAGTCGCCAACGAAGCCCGCGAACGGGTCACCCGCAAAGCGGTCGGCCGGGGTGGTCGACGATCTCGGGCGATCTTTCCGGCATCTCCGATTCCGGTGGCGATACCTCGGACCGTCGGCGACCCGGCGCTGCGCCCTTGCCCGCCGCCGACCCAAATGGGACTATCGGCCGAGGGCGCGGCGGACGCTCTGATCCGTGGCCGAGCCCTTCGCGCGCGCCGCGGCATGAGAGGAAAGGGCGGCCATGCTTGATCTCATCCTCTCGCGCGGCACCGCGGTCCTGCCCTCCGGGCCGGCGCCGGCCGATCTCGGCATCGCGCAAGGCCGCATCGTCGCCATCGGCGGGCCGGGCAGCCTCGCGCCGATCGGCGCGTTGCGCACGATCGACGCCGAGGGCCAGCTCATCATTCCCGGCGGCATCGACCCGCACGTGCACTGCTCCTGGCCGATCCCGATGCCGGGAAAGGCGCAGCCGTCGCTGAGCGGCTCGCCGGCGCAGGTCAGCCGCGCCGCGCTCTTCGGCGGCACCACGACCATCATCGACTTCGCCATTTGGAATCCGGGCGGGCGTCTCGCCGAGGCGATCGAGCGCCGCCGCAAGGAATGGGCGCATGCCTGTCATTGCGATTACGGCTTCCACCTCATGCTGCAGGGCAAGATCCCGCCCGCGATCCTGGGCGAGCTCGGCGAGGCCATCGCCGACGGTCACGCCAGCGTCAAGATCTTCACCACCGACATCACGCCGAGCCGGCGCGGCCGCATGATCGATTTCGGCGACATCTGGGAGATCCTCAAGGTCGCCGCCAGCAAAGGCGGTATCGCCGCGATCCATGCCGAGGACAACGACATCGTCATGCACATGTACGAGAAGCTGACGCGCGAGGAGCGTACCGGCTTCGAGAACATGGCCGAGGTGCACAACACGCTGTCGGAGGATCTCTCCTTCAACCGCGTCATTCGCCTGGCCGCCAACATCGAGGGCGCGGCGCTCTACATGATGCACACCTCGGCCGCCGCCGGCGTGCGCGCCATCGCCGAGGCCCGCGCGCGCGGCCTTCCGATCTATGGCGAAACGCTGCACCAGTACCTGCTCTACGGCGCCGATGACTACAAGCGGCCCGGCGGCCAAATATACCACACCTATCCCTCGCTGAAATTCGCCGAGGATCGCGCGGCGCTGTGGGCGGCGACGCATGGCGGGGCCATCCAATGCGTCGCCACCGACGAGATCTGCTGTCCCCTCAAGGTCAAGCTGCAGGGCCGCCGCATCGACGACACCACCGGCGGCAATGCCGGCATCGAGCCGCGGCTCTCGCTGATCTATACCGAAACCGTGGTGCGGCGCGGCTACGGCCTCGCCGAGTTCGTCGGCCTGGTCTCGACCAACGCCGCCAAGATCCTCGGCCTTTATCCGCGCAAGGGCGCGCTCGCGGTGGGATCGGACGCCGATGTCGTGCTGCTCGATCCCCGCCTGAAGCGCGTGCTGACCGCTTCCGCGCTGCATGAGACGGATTACACGCCATGGGAAGGACGCGAGGTCGCCGCCTGGCCCTCCATGACCATCCTGCGCGGCAAGATTGTGGTCGAGAACGGCGCGTTTCTCGGCGCGCCCGAGGATGGCGAGTTTCTGCCGCGCAAGGTCGCGCCGGAGATCCGCGCGCGGCCGGCGGTGTGAGGACGAGGCGGGGATGCATCTCTTCAGGCGGCAGGGGGTGCGCGATGCCGAGGCCGCGGCGGCGGCCGATTCCAGTCCGGTTCTTCGCCGGCGAGGCGGGCGCACTGGAGCGTCTGGCGCGCGCGAAGCCTGCGAGAGCGTCGGCTTCTTCCATATCCGCAATCACGGCGTGCCCGACGCGCTGGTCGAGCGCCCCGGCGCTTTCACGCGGGTGCCGCTCGAGGAGAAGCTCGCGCTGCGGCTCAACGAGAACAACATCGGCTATCTTCCGGTCAATGCCTCCGTGCAGGGCGCTTCCACCGTTCACAAGGCGACGCGGCCCAACCGGAACGAGGGCTCTTTCGTCAGCCACGATCGCGCCATCCCGACGTGATCGCTCACGCCTTGCGCGGGCGTAACCAATGGCCGCCGGGCCTTCGGGCTTCCGCGAGGCCGTCCTCGCCTGTATCGAGGCGATGGAGGCGCTGTGCGACCGCATGCTCCCGGCCTTCGCCGTCGCGCTCGGCATGCTGGAGGGGCATTTCGCACGCTTCTTCGCCGCATATCACCTTGCGCCTGCTGCACTACCCGCCGCAGGACTCGGCTGAGGACAACCTTTTCGGCCAGGCGCGGCATACCGACAACAGCTTCATGACGGTGCTGGCGCGCAGCGAGGTTGCGGCTTCCCTCGAGCGAGTGGCTCGCCGCCGCTCATCTCCGGCACCGTCCTGGTCAATCTCGGCAACATGATGCGGCGCCGGTCGAACGACCGCTTCCTGTCGACGCCGCACGGCGTGCTGAACGACAGCGGCATCGAACCGATACTCGCCTATCCCCACAGCCCCAACCCGGACACGCTGATCGAATGCCTGGGGATCTGCACCGGCAATCCCGCGCGCTATCCGCCGGCGGTCTATCGCGACCTCGTGCTGGAGTTCTACCGCGCCAATTACTTCCACCAGGAAGGCCGCCGCTCTGAGGCGATGGAGCGGCTCGGGAGGGCGGCCGTCGGAGCAGAGAGTGTACCGCACCCGTCGGCCGCCGGAAAATCGGGCGGCTGTGCGCCAGAGCGGCCAGACGTGGTGTTGGCTGGCGCGGCAGTTATAGCTATTTTAAGCCGATC
>JASHRZ010000470.1 GCA_030037055.1 Alphaproteobacteria bacterium | reverse complement strand
CTCGAGCAGGTCATCGAGCGCCGGCTCCTTGGACGCGGCGAGCAAAACGGCCTGAGCGAATGACGACTGCGTGTTCATGATCCCCTCCGCTCTCTCTCGGCTCATAATTACGCCAGCGGGACGCTCGTGCCTGTGACGGGGCTCACACTCAAGCAAGGTCTATCTCCTCCCGCGACGTCTTTGGGCAACTCGCCCATTACCGCTGTGGGGACAGCGCAGCGGGTGCATTACATAGAACCAGCACGCCGATACCGGGCGTCACTAGCCAGATCCGCGTCGGCTGCTTGGCACAGGGGTCGGCCGCGTGGCCTTTGCCGCAAGCCGACAAACGGCCAGGGAAGCAGGCTATTCTGATGCGCCGGCGTGCCTGAGCGACGCGAATACCGGAGCCGCAGCGAAGAGCTGCAGCGCACCCTCCTCGCCATCGGATCGGAATAGTGACTGGGGCAGTTCAAGGTCTTGTCGGCGGCGACCATATGTCCGTGGATGCAGCGGAGCGCTTCGACGCGGAGACGCTTGTAACGATCTGATGCGCACCTCTGCCCTGGTCTTCGGGGAACGCTTCGGTCCTGTTCAACCGGGCGGAATGGCATGCATCTGATTGGATTGGCAATCGTCGCCACATCCTTTCACCGATATGCGCTGCTTGGGCCCGTTGCCGGAATGCATCAAGCTCTCGCTGGGTCGTGCGTCCTGACGGATCGGCGCGCGGCGGCGCGGTATGCGCACGCCGACGACGATGAAGCCGTCGCCGGCTTCGGCCGCTTCCCCGACCGCAACCGCGTCGTCGGCCGGATGAGCGCGGCGCAGGACGAGGCATTCGTGCGGCAACCGGGAGCGGCGGCTTGCACGGGCCAAATAAGGCGTCCTGTTATTCGCAGGTGAGCGAGCCCCGCAGCTGCCACAGCCTCTGGTAGTTCATGATCGGGCGCTCGAACCTCGCGCCCGCCTCGGTAAATGTCTTCCCGAGATCCAACATCGGCTGGAATCTGTCCATCTGCTTGGCGGCTTCGAGACTGGTCCAGACGCTGACATTGGTCAGCGACGATGTCGCCTCGTCCGCACCGGCATAGTAGGCCATCAGGCCGGGCATGGCCTCGATGCCCGGACGAAGCACGCCGTCGGCGTCGATCATCATCTGACGGGACTTGACAAAGCGCTCCAGCGCGCAGCGCAGAATCGAGATCCGGACCACCGGCTGATCGCGCCCGAGGCACAGAGCGGCTTCCCCTATCAGCTCCACGACATCACGCGCGGGGTGAATCAGATCACCTTCAACGGCCCGCTGCGGCGCGAGATCGAAGCCCTCGCCGAGCTCGCGGCGGTCCGCAGCGCGGCTCGCACAAGCGCGCGCCTGACTGCGTCGGCGCGTTACTTGCGTCGCCGCAGCCGGGCGGGGTCGGCAAGACCGAGCGCGGCGGCGATCGCGCTGCCGAGAATGCGATGTCGCTGCTGCTCAGCGCGGCGCTGAGCGCCGCGCGCGGCAGCAGCTCGAGCCGCATCTCCTCGAGGTCGCCGGGCCGCGGCTTTTACACCGGCCGCGCGCCATAGGCGCGAAGGCGTGGCACTGGCCGCAGCCTTGATTGCGGGCATTGCTGAAAGTGGCGAGCTTGCGCCACTCGGGCGCGGCATAGCCGCTCTCCTCGAGCGCTCGGCGGCTTCGCGCCCGTCCTCAAGCGGCTCAACATGCCCGGCCGGCGCGGCGGCAGCGACAGGACCAGCTTTCGGCCGAGCACGCGCCATGGAAGGGCGCTGTGCCGTTGAAGTGCCAGTGCTCATGCCGTCTGCCGCGCGCGTAAGAGAGGAGAAGGCCGGGGGCGCTCAGCCCTGCGACGAGCGGGCCATGGCGGCACGGTCGGCGGCGCGCCAGCCGCCGCTGCGGAAGCGGGCGAGATAGGAAGGCAGCACCCGCGCGAGCGCGGTCGGGACGATGCCGAGCTCGGCAAGGCCGGGGACGCCGGAGGTTACGACGGTGTCGCGCCGCAGCAGCCGCAGCTGGTCGCGGGTCAAGAGCGGCTTGGGGAGCAGCTCGAGGAAGACGGCCAGGACGCAGGCGAGGGCGTAAGGCACGCTGACCAGCGCGCGGCGGCGACGGGTCTCGCGCAAGATGAGCTCCATGAGCTGGCGGTAGGTCAGGATTTCGGATCCGCCCAGCTCGTAGGTCCGGCCGCGCGCGTCGGCACGATCGAGCGCGGCCAGCGCGGCGTCGGCGACGTCGCCGACATAGACCGGCTGAAACCGCGTGCGTCCGCCGCCGATCAGCGGCAGCGCCGGCAGGAGGCGCGCCAACGCGGCAAAGCGATTGAAGAAATCGTCCTCGGGTCCGAAGATCAGCGAGGGGCGCAGGATCGTGGCGCCGGGAAAGGCTTCGCTCACCGCCGCCTCGCCCGCGGCCTTGGAGCGGGCATAGGAAGAAGGCGATGCCGGATCGGCGCCGATGGCGGAAAGGAGGACGAAGCGCCGCGCGCCCGCCGCGCGGGCAAGCCCGGCCAGCGCCGCAGGGCCGCGGCGGTGGACGAGGTCGAAGCGCTGCACACCCTTCTCATAAAGGATGCCGGCGGCATAGATCACCGCATCGGCATCGGCGACGGTGGCAGCGAGCAGACGCTCGTCGCCGAGGCTGGCATTGATCGGCACGATCTGGCCGACTTCGCCCATGGGCCGCAGATAGCCGGCGCTCGTCGCATGGCGGCTCACCGCGGTAACGACCGCGCCGCGCCGGGCGAGGCGGTTGACGATGTAGCGGCCGACGAAGCCGGAGCCGCCGATGACGGTGACACGCCGATAGCGCATGAGGGTCCCTCCCACAGCGGGGGGTTCATAGCCCATAGCGGGGAAGTTGTCAGTTTTCAGTTGCCAGCTGTCAATAATATTTCTGGCACGGCCTAAGACGGAACGACCGAAGACAGACAAAGATTAAGTCCCGGGCGATTGAATTTCGCGGACATCGTCTCACGCGCGTTCGCCGCCGAATGGATCGCGGCCTGGAACAGCCACGACCTTGACCGCATCCTCTCGCATTAGCGGCCGATGTCGTGTTTCTTTCGCCGGTGGCGCCGAACATCCTGGGCGATGGCCCCACCGTCGGGCTGGCGGCGCCGCGCGCCTATTGGGAAAGCCTCGCGCTTCATCCGGAACTCAAATCCGACTTCGTCGATCTGCGCATCGGCCACGCATGCTTGACCATACTCTCCGGCAAAGGACGCGGTCTCAGACCACCGAAACCTTCGAGTTCGGGACGAACGGCAAAGTCATGCGCTCCTTTGCGTGCTATGCATGACCGGCCGCTGGGGCGGGACGGCATTGACATCGTGATGGCCCTTGCTTAAGCACTAGCCCGGCTTGCCCAGGTGGCGGAATTGGTAGACGCGCTAGATTCAGGTTCTAGTGGCCGAAAGGTCGTGGAAGTTCGAGTCTTCTCCTGGGCACCAGCCCTGCCGACGCCCCGCCAGTGAGCGCCCCAATGAGCATCCATCTGCATCACGGCGACTTGCCGGCAGGCATCGGCTTCGGCGCCAGCGTCGCCATCGACACCGAGACGATGGGGCTC
>JASHRZ010000469.1 GCA_030037055.1 Alphaproteobacteria bacterium | reverse complement strand
CCGTCTTCGCCGCCGCCCACCGCGCTCTTGGCGCCGCCTGAGCCGGGCCGGGACGGCTCCAGCGATCCCCGGCACAGCCGTCTCGCGAGGCTGTGCGCGCGTCCCTCTGGACTCCGATCCGGGGCAATATCTCTCGGCGAGACTCGCTTCCGGCGATTGCCCTCGATCAACCGCTGGCTGCCTGCCAAAACGCATCGTCCCAACGTGCACCGCGCGCCAATTTGCGCCGTCAGCAAGATTGTGTGAGAAAAGCGGGCTAGCTCATCGCGGGTCGCAGCAGCACGGCGTCTCGAAGGACGCAACATCCTGCTGCAGCGCGGTGACCCCCGCCGCCACTGCGGCGACACGGAGTCACGGAAGGCACGAGGAATATCGGACTCCCTCGGCCGCCCTGCGTTCATCTTCGTGTTCTCGGATGCATGTTATCCACTTCACATGATTGTTACGCTGAATCCGCTTGCATCCTGGCGCGGGCGATTGCATAGTGGTGCCAATGCAAAAGCTCGTAACCAACATGTGTCTCAAGCGCTGGCATATCGCGTCGCCGGCGTGCGGCCGCATTCGGCTTCGAGCGGAAGGGATCGACTAGGCCCGTCTCGAAGATCAGAGACCCGAATGCCAGGCCGCCCGCTGACCCGCGAGGCGGCTTTTCAATGCCGCCTCGCCGCTGCGGACCAACGGGGAGGTAAGGATGTGGAGCGAATGGCTCGCCAGAACCTTGAACCCGCGCCGCGCCGAGAAGGCGCCGGAAGGAGCGCGTGAGCGCAAATCGCATTTCGCGGCGCTGCCTGATCTCGAAGGCGACGGCATGCATCCCGGCGCCGACGAGTTTCGCGCCGCGCTCAACCGGCTGGAGACCGAGTGAGCGCCGAGCTTTTGCGCGCGACGATGTGGAAGAGGTGCCAGTGCTTCGGCTTGCCGTAAGGCGTCGCCGCGTCGCTCTCCTCTTCCTCGAGCAGCTCCACGGCGAAACGCTGGAGCAGGCGCTCGACCTCGGCGCGGCCGAGGAAGGTGATTGCCTTCTCGCCGCGCCAGCCGTCGCGCTCGCCGAAGAGCTGGCCTGAGAAGCGCCCGCCCGGCTTCAGCGAGCGCTCGATCTTCGTCCAAAGCGGGGGAAAGCGCTCGGGCGGCACCAGCGGCAGCGAGAAGCTGGCGTTAACCAGGTCGACGGCGGGCCAGTTGGCATCCTCGAAGCGCTCGCAGCGCGTCTCGAGCGCAGCGCCCGGCGGCAGATCGGCGCGGCGCTTGAGCCGTTCGAGCGCCGCCGGCTCCGCGTCGATGGCGATCACCCGCCAGCCCCGGCGCAGCAGCTCCACGGTGTCGCGCCCGTCGCCGCAACCGAGATCGACCGCGCTTCTTCCCTTGCCGGCGCCGAACCGTTCCAGCGCCAGCAGCAAAGTCCGCCGCGGCGGCCTTCCAGCGGTGCGCTCGTAATATTCCTGCCAGTCGCTGTCGCGCTCGGACCCCATGGCGCCATTTTAACCTGGGGGGCGCCGCTTTCCTCGTGCCTATCGCGTTCGTGCAATGTCACTGGAACAAGTACTGCTGTCGAAGAAATCCTTCTCCGCCTTCCAGGGCGGAGAAGGATTTAGGACGAGGTGGGTGTGCGCGCCGAAGACCTTCGTAGACAGCGCGGACCCACCTTGTGTCCGGAACGCGTGCAGCCGCTGGCAGGTATGATACCCCCAGGCTAGAGTAGCGCTATGTCCTCGCAGAATAGCGCTCTTGCCCTTCTGCTCTGCCTCATCGCCTGGCCCGCGGTCGCGGGCGATCGCGTCTTTAGCGACGGCGCAAGCCGGGTCGTGCACGTCCCCGACCATATCGCGCGGGTCTTTGCCGCGGGCTCGCCCGCCGCCATCACGCTCTATGTGCTGGCGCCCGAGGATCTCCTGGGCTGGACGGCGCCGCTGCGCGAGGAGGAGGCCGCGTTCATGCCGCGGCGCTATGCCGAGCTTCCCGTGCTCGGCCGACTCACCGGCCGCGCCAACACCGCCAATGTCGAGACCGTGTTGTCGGCGCGGCCCGACATCATCCTCGATTTGGGCGATGTCGATCCCATCCACGTCTCGCTCGCCGAGCGCACCCAGGAGCAGATCGGCATCCCCTATCTCATCTTCGACGGCGCCTTCGCCAAGACGCCGGAGCTGTTCGAGCGGCTCGGCGCGCTGCTGGGCGCGGAGAAAGAGGCGCAAGAGATCGCCGCCTATGCGCGGCGCACGCTTGCCGATCTCGCGCAGGGCGTGGCGCGCGTGCCGCCTGCGCGCCGGCCGCGGGTCTATTACGCCCGCGGGCTCGACGGGCTCGAGACCGCGCTCGAAGGGTCGATCAACACCGAGATGCTCGCCTATGTCGGCGCCGTCAACGTCGCGCGCTCGCCCGACCGCCACAACACCGCCACCGCATCGCCCGAGCAGATCCTCGCCTGGGACCCCGACGTCGTCATCACCATGGACGAGGGCTTCTACCGCACGGTCTGGACCAGCCCCGTCTGGCAGGGCGTGCGCGCGGTGCGCGACAAGCGCGTCTATCTCCTGCCGCGCCTGCCCTTCGGCTGGTTCGATTCGCCGCCGGCGGTGAACCGGCTGATCGGCGTGCGCTATCTCGCCGCCGAGCTTTATCCCGACATCTTCGGCGGCGGCCTGCGCGAGACCACGGCCGATTTCTACCGCCGCTTCTATCATATCGACCTGAGCGAGGCGCAGCTCGACCGGTTGCTGCGCCCGGCGCCATGAGGCGGAGCGGGCTGTGGCTGGTGCTGCCGCTGCTGGCGCTGCTGGCGCTGTTCATCATGAGCTTCGCCCTCGGCAAGTTTCCGGTATCGCCGGAGGAGCTCCTGGCCGTGCTGTGGGGCAAGCTCACCGGTGGCGCCAGCGGCGTGTCGCCGGCGGTGGAGACCGTGGTCTGGCAGATCCGCCTGCCGCGCATCGCCGCCGCGCTGCTGATTGGCGCCGCGCTCGCCGCCGCCGGCTCGACCTATCAGGGGCTTTTCCGCAACCCGCTGGTCTCGCCCGACATTCTCGGCGTCGCCGCCGGCGCCGGCTTGGGCGCGGTGTTCGGCATCTTCCTCTCGCTGCCGGTGGTGGTGGTGCAGGCTCTGGCCTTTCTCGGCGGGCTCGGCGCGGTGGCGGTGGTCTATCTCACCGGCGCCGCGCTGCGCGGGCGCGACCCCATCCTGGTGCTGGTGCTGGCGGGCGTCGCCATGGGCACGCTGCTGGGTGCGGCGATCTCGCTGGTGAAGGTGCTGGCCGATCCGTACAACCAGCTTCCCGCCATCACCTTCTGGCTGCTCGGCAGCCTCACCGCCATCACGCTGCCCGATCTGCGCACGGCGCTGCCGGCGATCCTGATCGGGCTGGTGCCGCTCTATCTGCTGCGCTGGCGGATGAATCTAATGACGCTGGGCGACGAAGAGGCGCGCGCACTCGGTGTCGAGACGCGGCTGCTGCGGGCGCTCTTCATCGCCGCGGCGACGCTGATGACCTCGGCCGCGGTGTCGGTGAGCGGCATCATCGGCTGGATCGGCCTTATCATCCCGCATGCCGCACGCCTCATCGCCGGGCCGGAATTCTCGCGCCTGCTGCCGGTGGCGATGCTGCTGGGGGCGGGCTATCTGCTGGCGGTCGACACGCTGGCGCGCACCATGGCGGAGATCGAAGTGCCGATCGGCATTCTCACTGCCTTCATCGGCGCGCCGTTCTTTCTCTGGCTGCTGGCCACCGTGCGGCGCGGCTGGCAATGAGCCTCAGCGCCGAGCGGCTGGATTTCGGCTATCGCGGGCGCAGCGTCGGCACCGGCGTCAGCCTCGAGATCCGCTCGGGCGAGGTATTGTGCCTGCTCGGTCCCAATGGCGGCGGCAAGACCACCCTGATGAAGACGCTGCTCGGCCTCTTGCCGGCGCTCCAGGGCCGGGTGCTGCTCGACGGCAAGGACATCGCGCGGCTCTCGCGCAAGCATCTCGCCCGCATCATCGGCTATGTGCCGCAGGCGCATGCTGCGTTCTTTCCGTTCACCGTCAATGAAATCGTGCTGATGGGGCGGAGCGCACACATCTCGCTCTTCGCCGCGCCGTCTTCTGCCGACCACGCCGTCGCCGACCGGGTCCTGGCGCTCCTCGGCATCGCCCATCTCAAGACGCGCATCTATACCGAGATCAGCGGCGGCGAGCGCCAGCTTGTGCTGAT
>JASHRZ010000468.1 GCA_030037055.1 Alphaproteobacteria bacterium | reverse complement strand
ACCTTGCCTTCACGGCAACGCAATACGCGCTGCTCTCGGCGCTCGCCTCGGTAGCGCGCATCGTGCTCGCTTCCTCGGGCGGCTGGATGGCGGATCAGTTCGGCTGGACCGAGTTCTTCCTTATCGCCATCGCCGCCTGCCTGCCCGCGCTCGGCCTGCTGCTCTGGCTGGCGCGACAGGGCGGCTTCGCGGCGCCGCCCCGCAGTCCGGCGCTCGCCGCCTAAGCCGCCGCGGCCTGCCTCAGCCGATGCGCAGCAGCCAGGCGCGGTTGTCGTTGAGCCAGGCGCGCTGGCGCTCGACCTGCGGGACGAGCTTGTCGACCAGCTTCCAGAAGCGCGGCCCGTGATTCATCTCGATGAGATGCGCAACCTCATGCGCGACGACATAGTGCAGCACCGCCTCGGGCGCCATCACCAGCCGCCAGGAGAAGGCCATGTTGCCATTGGCCGAGCAGCTGCCCCAGCGCGTCGTGGTATCGCGCACGGTGACGCGGGCCACGGTGCGGCCGAGCTGAAGGGCGAGCCGGCGAGCGCGGCGGCCAACCTCCTGGCGGGCGCGCTCCTTGAGGAAGTCGCGCAGCCGCCGCGCGATATGCGCCTTGTCGCCGCTGACGCGGATCTCGCCCGCCTCGATCCAGACCGGCCCGTGCTCGCTTGAGCGCGCCACATGGCGGATTCGATGCGGCACCCCCAGCACCGGGACCCGCTCGCCGTCGGCGAAAGTGGTGCGCGGCGGCAGCGCCGCCAGGCGACGTTCAACCCAATCGCGATTCGACTTGAGGAAATTCAATGCACGCGGGAGCGGCGTCCGCGGCGGCAGGACCAGCTCCACCGCATCGCCGACGGCGTCGATCTTGAGCGCCATGCGTCGGGCGCGCCGGCTCACCCGCACCCGCACCGGTACCTTGCCGGCATGCTGCAGCTGCTGCGGGAGGGTCGTCCGAAAGGCCGCTGCGGTCTTCACGACTTCGTAAATACCCTGTCCCTCGCACTTCCCGCAAGTGGGCACTAAGCTTAACAAAACCGCGATGGCAAGGGGTAATCTTGATGAACGCGGGGCGTCGAGCCGGCTCCACAGGATCGCCCCTGTTCGGCAAGGCTCCGTGCTTCAGAGCGGATCCGATGACGACGACACGGCCGGCGTGATGCCGCTTGCGCGCGCAGCGATGCATCGATGCGCCGCTGATTCCGGCTGAACGGAGCCGCTCAGCCCTTGGCGCCAGCCGCGCGCGCGTGCAGATGCGCGGCCTGGCCGCCGGCTTTCGCCAGCAGTTGCAGCGCCAGCGGCTCGCGCCGGGGATCGTCGACACGCACCCAAAGCAGCACCGCTCCCGCCTCCAGCGCGTCGGCGAATTCGGCGCTGTGCTCGTTGGCGGCGATGCGGTCGAGCAGCTCCTTCAACGCAGCGCCGCCGAGCCCCGCCGCGATCAGCCCGGCGATGGCGGCGCCGACCGGCCCGGTCGAAAGCAGCACGATGCCGGCGACTGTCAGCGGCGCGAGGAAGCTCACCTCGTCGGTGAGCCCGGCGAGCAGGCTGGCGCCGGGCTTGCCGGAATAGCCCGGCATATCGCCCGCCACTTCCAGCGAGTCGTGGCTCGCCAGCACCGAGAAATCGGCAGGCTTGAAGCCGGCATCGAGCAGTGTCGCCACTGCGCGGCGCAGCGCCGCTTCGTCGGCAAAGGAAGCAACCGCCTCGCGGATGACGGACGAAGGCGGCGGGTCGGGGGCTCGGGCCATGGTGCTGTCTTATCCTTTCGCATCCGTGCTAGGTTGGCTTCGGCCTTAAGTTAAACGCGCGCCGCCTGCAACCCGTCCGTTTCGCGATGAACGATACCGCACCGCGCCTTGCTCCCGACAGTGTCTTGCGCGTGGCCCCCGAGCCACCGCTCTCGCCGGAAGCGGCGACGCCGGCCATGGCGCAGTATCTCGAGCTGAAGCGCCGGCATCGCGACTGTCTTCTGTTCTACCGCATGGGCGATTTCTACGAGCTGTTCTTCGAGGACGCCGCCAAGGCGGCCGCGGCGCTGGACATTCAGCTCACCAAGCGCGGCCGGCACGAAGGCGAAGACATCCCGATGTGCGGCGTGCCCGTGCACGCCGCCGAAAGCTATCTCGCACGTCTCATCCGCCAGGGATTCCGCGTCGCCGTCTGCGAGCAGATGGAGGACCCGGCCGAGGCGAAGAAGCGCGGCAGCAAGGCCGCCATCCGCCGCGCCGTGGTGCGCATCGTCACCCCGGGCACGCTCACCGAGGAGACGCTGCTCGACGCCCGGCGCAACAACTACCTGGCGGCCGTGGCGGAGGCCGCGGGCGAGCTGGCGCTCGTCTGGCTCGAGCTTTCCACCGGCGCCTTCCGCCTGCAACCGGCGACCACGGCAGACCTCGGCGCGGCGCTCGCCCGGCTCGCGCCCGGCGAGGTGCTGGTGCCCGAGCGGCTGCTGCAGCGCCCGGAGGTCGCAGCACTCCTTAGCGATTGGCGGGATCGGCTCACGCCGCTCGCCAGCGCGCGCTTCGACAGCGAGAACGGACGCAAGCGCCTCGAAGCGCTTTACGGGGTGCGCGCGCTCGACGGCTTTGGCAATTTCAGCCGCGCCGAGCTCGCCGCCGGCGGCGCGCTGGTCGACTATGTCAGCCTGACGCAGCAGGGCAGGGCGCCGCTGCTGCAGCCACCGCGCCGGCTCGGCCCCGGCGCGGTGATGGAAATCGACGCCGCCACAAGGCGCAATCTAGAGCTCGCCGAAACGCTTTCGGGTGAGCGCCGCGGCAGCCTGCTCGCCACCATCGACCTAACCGTCACCGGCGCCGGCGCGCGGCTGCTAGCCGAGCATCTGGCGGCGCCGCTCACCGATCCTCGCGCCATCGCCCTGCGGCTCGACGCCGTGGGCTTTCTCGTCGCCGAAGAGCGCCTGCGCCAGGGCCTGCGCGAGGCGCTCACGCGCTGCGCCGACATCGAGCGCGCCATGGCGCGGTTGGCACTCGGCCGCGGGGGGCCGCGCGACCTCGCGGCGCTGCGCGACACGCTCGGCCAGAGCGCTGAGTTCCGTCGACTGTTGCAGGACGCTGCGGCAAAGCCGCATCTTCTGGAGCGCGCGCAGGGCGATCTCGGCGAGCACGGCGATTTCGTCGGGCATCTCACCCGCGCGCTCGCCGCGGAGCTGCCGCCCGTCACCCGCGAGGGCGGCTTCATCGCCGCGGGCTATGCGCCGGAACTCGACGAGCTGCGCTCGCTACGCGACGAGAGCCGGCGCCGGATCGCCGCGCTTCAGGCGCGCTATGTCGGCGAGACCGGTGTCGCCTCGCTCAAGATCCGCCACAACAACCTGCTGGGCTATTACGTCGAGGTGACGGCGGCCCATGCCGAGAAGCTGAAGGAGCGCTTCATCCACCGCCAGACCATGGCGAGCGCGATGCGCTTCACCACGCCCGAGCTCTCCGAGCTTGAGAGCCAAATCGCCTCGGCCGCGGACCGCGCCGTCGCAATGGAGCTAAAATTCTTTGACGACCTGGTCGCGGCGGCAACCGCGCGCGCCGGCGAAATCGCGCGCACCGCCACCGCGCTCGCGTGCCTCGACGTTGCCGCCGCGCTGGCCGAGCTTGCGGTCAACGAGCGCTATTGCCGCCCCTCGGTTGATGACGGGCTCGGCTTCGCCGTCGTCGGCGGGCGCCATCCCGTGGTCGAGGCGGCGCTGCGCCGGGCCGGCGGCCCGGGCTTCGTCGGCAATGACTGCGAGCTGAAGCCGGGCCAGCGCCTCTGGCTGCTGACCGGCCCCAATATGGCGGGCAAGAGCACCTTCCTGCGCCAGAACGCGCTCATCGCCATCCTCGCCCAGGCCGGCTCCTTCGTGCCCGCCGAGCGCGCCGAGATCGGCGTGGTCGACCGGCTCTTCAGCCGCGTCGGCGCCGCCGACGATCTTGCGCGCGGCCGCTCGACCTTCATGGTGGAAATGGTCGAGACCGCTTCAATCCTCAACCAGGCGGGCGCGCGCGCCTTGGTCATCCTCGACGAGATCGGCCGTGGCACCGCCACCTTCGACGGGCTCTCCATCGCCTGGGCCGCGGTCGAGCATTTGCATTCGGTCAATCGCTGCCGCGCGCTCTTCGCCACGCATTACCACGAGCTCACGGCGCTCGCCGCGAAGCTCGAGCACCTCGCCTGCTACACCATGCGCGTCAAGGAATGGCAGGGCGACGTGGTGTTCCTGCACGCCGTGGCGCCGGGCGCGGCCGACCGTTCCTACGGCATCCATGTGGCGAAGCTGGCGGGCCTGCCGGCTGCGGTGGTGGCGCGCGCCGAGGCGGTGCTGGCGCTGCTGGAGAAAGGCGAGCAGAGCGGCGCGTTGGCGCGGCTCGCCGAGGATCTGCCGCTGTTCACCGCGGCACGGAACACGGCACGCGCCGAGGCCAAGCCATCGGCCGTCGAGGCGGCATTGGGCGAGGTGCAGCCCGACGCGCTCAGCCCGCGCGATGCACTGGAGCTGATCTACAAGCTCAAGGGAATGCTGCGGCCTTAACGGCGGAGCGGCGACTTTCCGTGCGTCCGGGGGCGTTGTGTGGACCAAACGATAAGAACGAGGGGAGGATGCCATGCGAAAATGGGTATGCGCCGCCTGCGCGGCGGTGGCGATCGGCGCCGTTGCGGTCGCAATGCTGAGCCAGCCGGTCGAGCCGGCGAAAAGCCAACCGACCGAGATCATGACAACGCCGCTTGCCGGCGACGGCGCGCGTGAGGTCAAGATCGTCAACGTGATCCTGCCGCCCGGCGCCGACAGCGGCCGGCATTTCCATCACGGCGATCAGTGCACGACAGTGCAGGAAGGCGAGATCAAGATCACCGTCGGCGGCGCGGGCGATCATGTGCTGAAGGCAGGGCAAGCGCTGCACATCGATGCCATGACGGTGAACCGTAATCTGAGCGGCCAGCCGGCGCGCACCACCGAGTTCTTCATCGTCGCCAAAGACCAGCCGCTCGTCGAGAAGTCGGACTAGCCCCGCGACGACGCTGTCCGGCGCGCCGTCTCACGCCCGGTCGATGCGGGCGAGATAGCAGCCGCGCGGTGCGAAATGCGCATGGAGATAGGCGACGTCGGCGCGCGCCAGAAGGCGCTCGATCACTGGCGGCGCGCCGCTCCCGGACACGACATCCGCATCGACCATCATGTCCTCCGCGTCATAGGCGCGCAGCGACAGCGCCGCACTGTCGGCCAGCGCCGGCGGCAGCTCGTCGACGCCGTCGAAGGTCTCACGCGCCGCCTCGCTCACGAAGATCGGACCCGAGGCACGGAAGGGCGAATGCGCCGCAGGCTGATGCGCATAGGCGAGCAGGATCGCCGTCTCGCCCGGAGCCGTGAAGCGCAGGCTGACGCGGCAGGGCATGCGCGCTCCATCCATCGGAGCGCGGCAGCGCCGGAACCCGCGGGCCAGCAGCTCGGCATTGCTCAACGCGAAAAGCGGTGCGAATTCGTCAATGGAAAGGCCGGAAACACGAAAGCTCATGGGGACGCTCCTTTGTTGGCGTCCCCTTATCGCATGATGGCGGCAGCGCGCTCTATCCGCTTCCGGCGGTGAATTTGCTCAAG
>JASHRZ010000467.1 GCA_030037055.1 Alphaproteobacteria bacterium | reverse complement strand
TATTTCCAGTCGCTTCCTCAGGAAATTTCGGGCTCGGAGCGGCTGCTTGTGCCCATCGTCGAGGCCTTCCAGCGAGATAAGGCCGAACGAGAAAAGCAGAAGCTCGCCGCAGATGAAGGGGCCGCGGCCTAGGTCCGTGCTCGGCGGCGACATACGCTATCGGTGCCATTGCTTCAATTTCAGCGGCCTTTTCTCCGCAGCCGCGGCGCTGGGGAGCCCGGCCGGAGCGATTGGGCCTTGCCAGCACTGTGCCGCGCCCCATAATCGGCTTTGGATCGCGCGGTAGGGCGTCTCCCGCCAGCAACGCCGATCGACCGAGCCCAAGGGGCAGGGTCCAGGGGCCAGGCGAAGTGGAGCCGCGATCCGCGATCTTTCAGGCATGGCTTGGCAAGGCAAGGCGACGCGTGCGCGCGTCGCATTGCGAAGGCTCGCCGGCAATCCCGCCGTTTGAGAGAGGCCGAAAATTACGGATAGAAAAATGGCGTGCGGCCAAAGTTGCTAGGCACCTTCTGCCGCTTCAGGAGTATCCTTTTGGATCGCCCGCTCAAACGGCCGGCTACGCAGAAGGCGTCGGCGCGGCGAACGACACCGGCGCGCAGGTTCGGGTGCTTGCCGAGGCCGCAGATCGGCCAGGTCGTTGATCGCGAGCAAGACCAATCTTCTCGCGCTCAACGCCACGATCGAGGCGCCGCGGGCGGGGCGAGGCCGGCAAAGGCTTCGCCGTGGTGGCCTCGGAGGTCAAGGCGCTCGCCACGCAACGGGCAAGGCAACCGAGGAAATCGCGAGCCAAGTCGCGGGCATGCGACAGGCGAGGTCAAGCACGGTTTCCTTGATCGAAAGCATTCGCGGCACGATCGCCGAAATCGATCAGATTGCCACGGCGATGGCCTCGGCCATAGAGGAACAGGCCGCCGCGACCGCGGAAATCGCGTGGAACGTGCAGCAGGCGGCCGGCGGAAGGCGGGAAGTCTGCGCCAACATCGCGGGCGTCACACGTGCCGCCTCCGGCACCGGCGCGGCGTCGAGCCGCGGCCAGCTGTCCAGGCAATCGCTTCCTTGCCCAAGTCCGCGCGGTGTAGGCATCGCCTGAAATGCCGCGCGCTTGACTTGTCGCGCGCCGAGATGCTGAATCAATCCCGTCGGGGGACATCGGCAGCCGGAGGCCGGGATGCCCGACGTCACCCAGAAAAGGGTCGCCCTCAACTCCCTTGGCATGCTGCTTGTGGGCGGCTATGCGCTTTGGAGCTCGTGCCAGGACTGCGCCGAGGCCTACCGCAAGGACCTGCCGCCCGGGCTCAGGCGGCGCGCCGAGTTCAAGCTCGATCTGCGCGCGCTCATCGCCCGGCGCGGCCCTGACAGTCCCTTCGTGGGCATGGCGCCCGTGCCGTGCCCCGGCTGCGGCGGGCGGCGCACCTCGATCTTCATGATCCCGCCCAGCAAGTGACATCGCCGCCTTCAGGAGTAGCCCTCGGCTCCCACCCGGCATAAGATCAAATACAGCCGATGGAGGCCCGCCATGCGTCGATCGCTTTCGCTGCTGCTGCCGGTGTTGCTCGCGCTCCACGCCTACCCCGCCGCGGCCAAAGGCGGGGTGTCGGCAGGCGGCGCCACCCCGCCGGCCGCCGCCACGGGCGGCACCTCCGCGCCGCCGCACTTCGTGGCGCTTACCCCGCTTGTCCCCTGGGGCTATCCGGGTCCGGCGCGTCAGCAACCCACCCCCGCCGCCGCGGCGGTCGAGATCACGCCCGAAGGGGTGACGATCGTCCGCGGCCCCGGCGCTCCCCCTTCCCTGGTCCCGCCGAAAGGGGTGACCGTGATCCGCGGCCCCGGCTCGCACCACCTCGCCCGCAGCTAGGCGGGCGGCGCGCGGGTCGCGGCCTTGTGACAAAAAAAGAGGAACACCCGAGGCCGCCGCTCCGCGGCTCGACTTGCAACAATGATCGCGTAGCTTGAACCGTCGTGCAGGCTGAGCCGGCAGGAGGTGCCCCGTGGCTCACTATCGCTGCTACTTCCTCGAGGGTACCGGCAGGATCGCGGAATTCGAGGACATTGAAGCCGCAAGCGACGAGGATGCCGTCGCCCTCGCGCGCGAGCGCCTGTCCCAGCACAACGCGCATGCCGTCGAGCTGTGGCAGGGACGCGAGCGGCTTTTCAAGGAAAGCCGCGCCACCGCCTGCACGTGAGCGCTCAGCGCGCACCGGCTTCGGCCACGCGCAGCAGGTCGCGGACACGCCGGAAGCTGTCGTCGATCGGCGGCGGCACCGGCGGCTCGAGGCCAGCTTCGAGCGCGCGCCGCGCCTCGGCCCACTGCCGCACATAGGCGAGGAGCGCGGGGTCGGTGAGGACGGCCGCGACCACCCTGCCCTCGACGCCCGGCGGCGGCGCCGTGTTCTCGGCCGAGAGCGCCTTGTGAACCGCCTCGACATAGGCCATCGCGTCTAGGATCGACAGGGGATTTTCGCTGTCGCGGGTCATGACCTCGTCCCATCCGATAGGGTGCGATGTTAGCCCCGGATCTCTCCCGCGGACAGGCGCTGCGCGTGCCTGCGGGCGAAATCCGGGCTAGGCTGCGGCGCGACCGACCGCCAGGATGCCGATGCCGAACGCGCTCGCCCTTCTCCTCCTCGCCCTCCTACTGCAGGGCTGCGCACGCCAGAGCGCCGCCGAGGCGAGCGACGACACGGTCGAGCTGCTGCCAAGCCGCTCCGGCGACGCGGACTACCTCGTGCTGTTCCTCAACCGCGAGACCCTGCTCTTCAACGGCGACCTGCCCGCCGACCGGGCGCGCATTACCGTCTCGCGACTCAAAAGCGTCGGCTGCCGCGAGCCGCGCCGGCTGCGCGAGCGGGCCGAAGAACAGGAAGGCAGCTGGTCCTTCGGCGGCAAGCGCGTCATCTATTACAGCGAATGGAAATGCGGCTGAGGCACCGATGACCGGACCCGATCTCGCCACGCTGATGCAGGCGTGGCACGATTTCTACCTGCTCATCGGCACCGCCGCGGCGACGCTGGTGGGCCTCATGTTCGTCTCAGCCTCGGTGGGCGGCGGCTACATGACCGAGGAGCGCCGGCCAGGCATCCGCGCCTTCTTCAGCCCGACCATCTTCCACTTCGCCGCCGTGCTCGTCGCCTGCCTCGTCCTTCTGGCGCCGAAGCAGAGCTGGGAAGCGCTCGGCGCGATCCTCCTCGGCTGCGGCCTGGCCGGGCTTCTCTATGCCGGCCGGGTGTGGCGCCAGATGCTACGGCAGGGCTACCTGCGGGACATCGATGCCGAGGACCGCCTGTGGTATGCGCGGGCGCCGGTCGTCTCTTATCTGCTGGTGGCGTTCGCCGCGACGCTCGTGCTGCTGCAATTGCCCGTCGGCATCGATCTGCTCGCGGCGACGCTGGTGCTGCTGTTGCTCGTCGGCATCCGCAACGCCTGGGACATCACGCTCTGGCTGGTGATGCGCACCGGCAAGAAGTAGCGGCCACGGCCGTCCTATTCCTGCTCCTCCGCCCAGCTGTCCAGCGGATAGCCCACGGCGATCCCGCCGCCCGCGCCGAGGAGGCAGCCAGCGCCCGCCGCCGCTGGGATCGCCGTCCAGCCGAGCCCGCCGGTA
>JASHRZ010000003.1 GCA_030037055.1 Alphaproteobacteria bacterium | reverse complement strand
CGCATTCCTACTTCTTCTTCTCCTGGACCCCGCTGCCGCCTTCCGCCAGATCCGGGTTCACGTCGTCGCTGAGGCCCACGGCATCATCCTCGGCGACGAACAGCATGTCCTCGCTCAGCTCTTCCTCGACCGCGCCTTCCTCGTCCTCGATATCGACGGGCTGCGCCAGCTCGGTCGGCCATTGCTGGGCGCCGATCTCGATCTCGGTATCCTCTTCGGGCTCGTCGATCTCCACATGCTTTTGCATGCCCTTGATCAGCGAGTTCTGCAGTGCGTCGAGCGCGATCGTCTCATCGGCGATCTCGCGCAGCGCCACGACCGGGTTCTTGTCGTTGTCGCGATCGAGCGTGATCTGCGCTCCGGCGGTGACATCGCGCGCACGCTGAGCGGCGAGCAGTACGAGCTCGAAGCGGTTCGGGATCTTGAGGACGCAATCTTCAACGGTTACGCGAGCCATGCCGAGACTTCTCCCGAGCAAAAACTGAGTCGATCAATATATAAGGGGGGGCCTGCCGGCCGCAATACCGGTGTTGCCGCCGCACCACACGCGGCCTTTCGGGCGGCTCGGGGATAGTGAATTTTCTACTGTAGAATCAATCACTTATATTATAGTCGCCGAGCCGCGCGGCGATCTGCCCCGGCGGCAGTCGCGCGATCAGCTCGGCAACGCCCGCGCCGGAGACCGGGTGACGCCACTCGGGCGCCACGTCCCGGAGCGGCAACAGCACAAACGCACGCTCGTGAAGGCGGGGATGCGGCAGCACCGGCGCCGCTGCCCTGACGAGCCCGTCATAGTCGAGGAGATCGAGATCAAGCGGGCGCGGTTCGTTGCGCTCGCGCCGAATCCGGCCGAACCGCTCCTCGATACGATGCAGCAGTGCCAGAACTTCGGCCGGCTCGAGCCGCGTCGCCACCGCCGCTACGCCGTTGACATACCAAGGCTGATCGCCGGCCGGCAGCGGCGCCGTACGGTACCAAGGCGAGCAGCGCTCGATCGCGAGGCCGGCAGCGCAGAGCGCCTTGAGCGCGGCAGCCAGCGTCGCCGCGGGCAGGCCGGCGGCGCTCGGCAGGTTGGCGCCGAGACCGATCAGGATCATGGTGCCGGCGCACCGCTTGACGCCGGCCCGTCGCCCTGGGCAAATGCCCCGGGCGTTGTTGCTCGCCGCTTATTGCCCGCATTCATGGAGTAGCCATCAATCATGTTTTATCCACAAGAGAGAATCGCGCTTTTTATCGACGGCGCCAATCTTTACGCGGCTGCCCGCGCCTTGCAGTTCGACATCGATTACAAGCGGCTTCTCGACCTGTTCGGCTCGAAGGGGCGCCTCATCCGCGCCTTCTACTACACCGCGCTGATCGAGGACCAGGAATACTCGCCGCTCCGGCCGTTGGTCGATTGGCTCGATTATAACGGCTACACCATGGTCACCAAGCCGACCAAGGAGTACACGGACGCCATGGGCCGCCGCAAGATCAAGGGAAACATGGATATCGAGCTCGCGATCGACGTGATGGAGATGGCGCAATATCTCGACCATATCGTGCTGTTTTCGGGGGACGGCGATTTCCGGCGGCTGGTCGAGGCGGTGCAGCGCAAGGGCGTGCGCGTCAGCGTGGTCTCGACCATCCGCTCCGCACCGCCGATGGTCGCCGACGAGCTGCGCCGCCAAGCCGACGCGTTCCTGGAGCTGCAAGATCTGGCACCCAGCATCATGCGCGTCCATCACCGCGAGGACGGCGCGCGCCAGCAGGCGACGACGCAGGACTCCGGCGCCTCGTGACCGCAGCGCCCGCTGCTGCGGCGGCGCCCGGTCGCGACTGCCCCCTCTGCCCGCGCCTGGCCGCGTTCCGCCGCACGCAGCGCGCCGGTCATCCCGATTGGTTCAACGCGCCGGTCCCCTCCTTCGGCGGCGAGGACGGGAGGCTGCTTATCGTCGGTCTCGCGCCGGGCCTGCGCGGCGCCAACCGCACCGGGCGGCCGTTCACCGGCGACTATGCCGGCATGCTTCTCTATGAAACGCTGAGAAAGTTCGGCTTTGCCCGGGGCGAATATCGCGAGCGTGCCGATGACGGGCTCGTGCTGGTTGACTGCCGCGTCACCAACGCGGTGCGCTGCGTGCCGCCCGAGAACAAGCCGCAGCCGGCGGAGATCAAAAACTGCAATCGGTTTCTCGCTGCCGAGCTCGCGCGGTTGAAGCGGCTCGCGGCGGTGCTGGCGCTGGGCGCCGTCGCCCATCAAGCGGTGCTGGCAGCCGCGGGCGCACGCCGCTCCGGCTTTCGCTTCGCCCACGGCGCCTTCCACGCGCTGCCGAGCGGGCTGCTGCTTGCCGACAGCTATCACTGCTCGCGCTACAATACCAGCACCGGCAAGCTCACTCCGGCGATGTTCGAGGCGGTCTTCGCGGAGCTGCGGCGCCGGCTCAGCGGTTCCGCTCCCGCATGATGCGGGCCCTGTCGCGCTGCCAGTCGCGCCGCTTCTCCGCCTCGCGCTTGTCGGCCTTGCGCTTGCCCTTCGCAAGGCCGAGCTCGAGCTTGGCGCGGCCGCGCTCGTTGAAATAGATCGCCAGCGGCACCAGCGTGATGCCCTCGCGCTTGATCGCGCCGATCAGGCGATTGATCTCGCGCTTGTGCAGCAGCAGCTTGCGCGGCCGGCGCGGCTCGTGGTTTAAGCGCGAGGCGGGATATTCCGGGAAATGCGCGTTGAGCAGGTAGATGCCGCCCTCGCGCTCGGTGGCGTAGGCTTCGTTGATGCTGGCAAGGCCTTGGCGCAGCACCTTCACCTCGGTGCCGGTCAGCTGCAGCCCAGCCTCCATCGTGTCCTCGATGAGGTAGTCGTGGCGCGCTCGCCGATTCTGCGCGACGAAACGCTCGGTCCCGCGCAGCGCCATTCAGATCAATTAAAATACACCCGCGCTGCGCATCGCCAGGCGCATCTTCTCCTGTGCCTCGGGGCTGGCCGGCACCAGCGGCAGCCGCACCTCGGGGGTGGATTTGCCGAGCAGGGAGGTGCCGAACTTCACCGGCGCCGGGCTGGTCTCGCAGAAGAGCGCATCATGGAGCGGCGCCAGCCGGTCGTTGATTCGCATGGCGCGCGCCGTATCGCCCTTGGCCCAGGCCTCTTGCATGTCGGCGCAGGCGCGCGGCGCGACATTGGCGGTGACCGAGATACAGCCGACGCCGCCTTGCGCGTTAAAGGCGAGCGCGGTGACGTCCTCTCCCGACAGCATGCAGAAGCCCGCGCCGATCGCCTGGCGGGTGCGCAGCGGTCGCGCGAGATCGTTGGTTGCGTCCTTGACGCCGACGATGTTCCTTAGCTTGGCCAGCCGCGCCATGGTGGCGATGCTCATGTCGACCGCGGTGCGCACAGGGATGTTGTAGATGATCAGCGGCAGCTCCACCGCGTCGTTGATCGCCTTGAAGTGCTGGTAGAGCCCTTCCTGCGTCGGCCGGTTGTAATAGGGGCAGACGACGAGCGCCGCGTCGGCGCCGGCCGCTTTGGCATGGCGGGTGAAGCCGATCGCCTCCTCCGTCGAATTGGAGCCGGTGCCGGCGATTACCGGCACGCGCTTGCCGGCGGCCTCGACGCATAGTTCGACGACCCGATGGTGCTCGGCGCGGCTCAGGGTCGGCGACTCGCCGGTGGTCCCGCAGGGCACAAGGCCATGCGTGCCCTGGCCGATCTGCCAGTCGACCAGCTCTTGCAAGGCTCGCTCATCCACCGCTCCGTTGCGGAACGGGGTGACGAGCGCGACGATCGAGCCCTTGAACATTAGGATTCCTCCGCCTTCGCAGGGACGATAGCCCCATGGGCCGGCTGCGGCAACCTTTCGCGGCTATTGTGCCGGATTTACCGAAAGTTGACGGCTTCGGGCGATGCTCCGACCGGGGCCCGCTTGTTTGCCGGCGACAGGTCGATACAATACTTCGCAGTTTCGCGCCGGCGCGCCCGCGGCGCTCGGGAGTTGTGATGCCGGTGAGGTGGTTCGCTCTTCGACTGGTGCTCCTCGCGGTGCTGCTCGGGGCGTCGGCTTTGCCGGCGCGGGCGGAGCTGAGCGATGGCGACCGGCAGATCTACCGCGAGGCGTTTCAGGCGGCGCGGTCCGGCGACTGGGCGCTGGCCGGGCAGCGTATCGAGAAGGCGCATGACCGGCTGCTCGCCAAGGTGCTGTGGTGGCTCAACCTGTCGCGCGACGGCAGCGGCGCCTCCTTCGCCGATATTACCGACTTCATCACCGCCAATCCCGACTGGCCGGGCCAGCTGACGCTGCGCCAGCACGCCGAGGAGGCGATGGTCGGCGTCTCCGACCGCAGCCTCGGCCGATGGTTCGACCGCTTCGCCCCGGTCACGCCCGCCGGCAAATTCAAGCAAGCCGACATCTCGATCGCCGAGGGGCGCGAGGAAGACGGCCTGGCGCGCATCCGCGAGGTTTGGGTCAAGGGCGACTTCACCGCCTTCGAGGAGAAGTCGGTGCTGCAGCGCTACCACCAGGTCTTGCGTCAAGCGGATCACTGGGCGCGGCTCGATCGCCTGCTCTGGGACGGCCAGGTCGAAGCCGCGCGCCGAATGATGCCGCGGGTGGACGCCGAGCACCGCGCGCTCGCCGATGCGCGCATCCGCATCGCGGC
>JASHRZ010000466.1 GCA_030037055.1 Alphaproteobacteria bacterium | reverse complement strand
ATGCGGCACCAGCACGTGATCGGCATAGCCGCCGGGCTTGTGCACGCCGAGGAAGCGCGGCGCGGCGCAAAGCTGCTCCTCGCCGCGCCGGCACACTGCGCAGCCGCCGCAGCCGATCCAGGGATGCACCAGGCGCTTGTCACCGGGCTTGACCCCGCTCGCCTCGGGACCGAGCGCCACCACCTCGCCGACGATCTCGTGGCCCATGGTGAGCGGCGGCATCAGGCCGCGATCCCTGACCGTGAGCTTCTTGCCCCCGCCGAGATCGTACCATCCCTCCCAGATGTGGAGATCGCTGTGGCACACCCCTGCGGCCAGCGTGCGCAGCAGCACCTCGGTGCCCTGTGGAATCGGCGTCGGCTTTTCGCTCGCCTTGAGCGGTGCGCCGAATTCGACGACATCGTAGCTCTTCATGGGGATCCTCCCGCGGCCGGTTGGCGGAAGCTTAGGCGAGGCGGGAGCGCTTGTCAGGCTTCCGCCGTCGCCCGGGACGGGCGGTAGGTGATTTTCCGCGGTGCGCAGGCTATACCGCGGCGCCATGAGCGTCCTCGTCACCGGCGCCGCGGGATTCATCGGCTTCAGCACCAGCAAGGCTCTGCTCGAGCGCGGCGAACGGGTGATCGGCGTCGACAATCTCAATAACTATTACGCGGTGACGCTGAAGGAGGCGAGGCTCGCCGAGCTCACCCGTTTCGCGGATTTCAGCTTTCATCGCCTCGACATCGCCGAGCGCGGCGCGCTTGGCGTGCTGCTGGCGCGCGAGGCCGCGACCGACCGGGTGATCCATCTCGCGGCGCAGGCCGGCGTGCGCTACTCGCTCATCAACCCGCACGCCTATATCAGCGCCAACATCGCGGGGCAGCTCGAGGTGCTGGAGGCCTGCCGGCGGCTGCCGCGCTTGCGGCATTTGGTCTTCGCCAGCTCCTCGTCGGTCTATGGCGGCAACACCAAGCTGCCCTTCGCCGTCACCGATCCCGTCGACACGCCGCGCTCGCTCTACGCCGCCAGCAAGAAGGCGGACGAGCTGATGAGCTATTGCTACGCCCATCTCTACCGCCTGCCGACGACGGGGCTGCGCTTCTTCACGGTCTACGGGCCCTGGGGGCGGCCGGACATGGCGGCCTGGATCTTCACCGAGGCCATTCTTGCCGGCCGGCCCGTTCGGCTGTTCAATCACGGCGACATGCGGCGCGACTTCACCTATATCGACGACATCGTCTCAGGCGTTCTCGCCGCGCTCGACCGCCCGCCGGCCAATGACGGCGCGGCGCCCTACCGGCTCTACAATCTCGGCAACCACCGCAGCGAGAAGCTAACGCGCTTCATCGCGGTGCTCGAGGCCGCGCTCGGGCGCAAGGCGCTGATCGAGCTGGCGCCGATGGAGCCTGGCGACGTGCCGGCGACCTATGCCGATATCAGCGAGACGGTGCGCGATCTCGGCTTCAAGCCGACGACCCCGATCGACGAGGGGCTGCCGCGCTTCGTCGCCTGGTACCGCGACCACCATCGCCTGTGACCGGGCGCCGTCCCTCTCACTTGCCGTCGTAAAGGGCGAGCAGCGCTTCGCCGTAGACGCGGCGGATGGCATGGCGCTTGATCTTGAGCGTCGGCGTCATCTGGCCGTTGACGGTGCTGAAAGGCTCGGCGGCGATGACGAAGCGGCGCACGCGCTCGACCGGCGAGAGCTCGGCATTGACCCGTGCCACGGCGGCGGCGATCACCCGGTGCAGCTCGCTGTCGCTGGCGAGCGCCGCGAGGTCGGGCGCGACGCCGCGGCGGCGGGCGAAGCCGTCGAGGAACTCGGCATTGGGCGCTATGACGGCGACGAGATAGGGGTGGCGGTCGCCGAACACCATCGCCTGGCCGATCTCGGGCTGCAGCGTGAGATAACCCTCGACGCGCGCTGGCGACAGCATCTCGCCGCCGGAATTCTTGATGAAGTCGCGCTTGCGGTCCGTGATGCGGATATAGCCCTCGGCATCGATCTCGCCGACGTCGCCGGTATGCAGCCAGCCGCCGGCGAGCGCCCGCGCGCTCGCCTCGGGATCGTTCCAATATCCTTTCATGACCAGGGCACCGCGCACCAAGATCTCGCCGTCCTCGGCGATGCGCACCTCGACCCCCTCGAGCGGCGGCCCGACCGTGTCGATCTTGATGCGCCGCGGCGGATTGGCGCTCACGACCGGCGACGCCTCGGTCTGGCCGTAACCCTGCAGAAGCCGCACCCCGAGCGCGAGGAAGAAGCGGCCGATTTCCGGGTTCAAGGGCGCACCTCCCGAGACCATCGCCTTGATCCGGCCGCCGAAGCGCTGGCGCACTTTGCGCCGGACCAGCAGCGCGGCGACGACATCGAGCAGGCGATCGACAAGCGTGAGGCTCTTGGGATCATCGAGCCGCTTGTGGCCGAGACGGAGCGTCAGCTCGAAAAGGCGGCGGCGCAGCCTGCTCTGCCGCTCGATGCCGCGCAGGACGCGTTGATGCATGGTCTCGTAGAGGCGCGGCACCGCGGTCATGATGGTGGGATGCGCCTCCTGCATGTTGACGGCGAGCGTCTCCGCGCTTTCGGCGAAATAGATCTCCGCGCCCAGGGAGATCGGGAACATCATCCCGGCGGTGTGCTCGTAGGAATGCGACAGCGGCAGGAAGCAGAGGAAGACGTCGTCGCCGAGGCCGAGGGTCTGCAGCAGGCGGAAGGCGCCATAGGCGTTGGCGAGGATGTTGGCGTGGGTGGTCATCACGCCCTTGGGCACGCCGCCGGTGCCGGAGGTATAGATGAGGCAGGCGATGTCGTCGCGCCCGATGGCCGCGACCCAGGGGCCTACATCCTCGGCGAGCGCCGCGCCGCGCGCCAGCACCTCGGCCCAGGAATAGATTTCGGCATGGGAGAGCTGGCCGGTGGTGGGCGGCTCCATGGTGATGATGGCGACGATGGTCGAGATCTGGTCGGCCGCGGGCATGACGCGGTGGGCGAGCGCCGCGGTGGAGACGATGACCGCCCGGGCCCCGCTGTTGGACAGCACGTGTCGGTGGTCCTCCACGGTATTGGTGGTATAGGCCGGCACGGTGATCGCTCCGGCGGCCATGATGGCGAGGTCGGCGATCATCCATTCCGGCCGATTCTCCTCGACGAGGCCGACGCGGTCGCCGCGGGCTACCCCGAGGCTGCGCAAGCCGCGGGCGAGCGCCGTCACCTGCTCCGCCGCCGCGCGCCAGGTGATCGGCCGATAGACGCCCTCGCGCTTTGCCCACAAGAACGGCCGATCCCCCTTCGCCGTCGCCTGATCGAAGAACATGGCGGCAAGGTTGGGACAGGTGTGATAATCCATGGTTCCCCCCCCCCGGGGGTTCCGGCATGGCGCGGCCGTACTTCCTTTGCTGTTGTACGGGTTTTGCCGCCGCGGCGGAATACCCGGCCGATTGGCGGTGCCGGCGGCAGGGGCCACATGGTGACGCGGCAACCCCAAGGAGAGAGCGATGGCCTCGCAGCCCGACGAAAAACCCCCCACCGAAGCGGCGGAGCGCGCGCTCGGCGCCTTGCCGGAATGGGACTTGCGCGACCTCTATCCCGGCCGCGACAGCGCCGAACTCAAGCGGGACCTCGCCGAAAGCGAGGCGCAGGCGGCGGCATTCCGCGAGCGCTACGCGGGCAGGCTGGCGGCGCTGACGGGCGCGGCGCTGGGCGCAGCGATCACCGAATACGAGCGGCTGCAGGAGACGCTCGGCCGCGTCATGAGCTACGCCGCGCTGGTCTATGCCGGCGACATGGAAGATTCCGAGACCGGGCGCTTCTTCCAGAACATGCAGGAGAAGGTCAACGCCGTCGGCACGGTGCTGCTGTTCTTCACGCTGGAGCTCAACCGGCTCGAGGAAGGTGACCTCGCAGCGAAGCTCGACAGCCCGGGGCTGGGGCGCTACGCGCCCTGGATGCGCGACACCCGCGCCTTCCGCCCGCATCAGCTCGCCGACGAGATCGAGAAGCTGCTGCACGAGAAATACGTCGCCGGCCGCGCCGCCTGGATGCGGCTCTTCGACGAGACCATGGCGGGTTTGCGCTTTGCCGTCGATGGCAAGGATCTCACCAGCGCCGAGGCGCTGCATCTGCTGTCCGAGGCCGATCCCGGCAAGCGCAAGCGCGCCGCCAAGGCGCTGGGCGAGGTATTCGGAAAAAATGCGCGGCTCTTCGCGCTCATTACCAATACGCTCGCCAAGGACAAGGAGATCGAGGACCGCTGGCGCCATTTCCCGCGGCCGATCTCCTCGCGCAACCTTGGCAATTTCGTCGAGGACGAGGTGGTCGACGCGCTGATCGCCGCGGTGCGCGCCAGCTTCCCGGCGCTGTCGCACCGCTATTACCGGCTCAAGGCACGCTGGTTCGGTGTCGCGGCGCTGCCCTATTGGGACCGCAACGCGCCGCTGCCCGAGCAGGACGACACAGTGGTTCCCTGGCCCGAGGCCGAGCGCATGGTGCTCGGCGCCTATGCCGCGTTCTCGCCCGAGCTCGCCGATATCGGCCGGCGCTTCTTCGCCAATCGCTGGATCGACGCGCCAGTGCGGCCGGGCAAGGCGCCCGGCGCCTTCGCCCATCCGACGGTGCCGAGCGCGCATCCCTATCTGCTGCTGAACTACCAAGGCAAGACGCGCGACGTCATGACCCTCGCGCACGAGCTGGGCCACGGCGTGCATCAGGTGCTCGCCGGCCGACAGGGCCAGCTCATGGCGGAGACGCCGCTGACGCTGGCCGAGACCGCCTCGGTCTTCGGCGAGATGCTGACCTTCCGCGCCCTGCTCGGCGCCGAAACCGACCCGCGGCGGCGCAAGATCATGCTCGCCTCCAAGGTGGAAGACATGCTCAACACCGTGGTGCGCCAGATCGCCTTCGTCGAGTTCGAGCGCCGCGTCCATGACGAGCGCCGCGAGGGCGAGATCACCGCCGAGCGCATCGGCGAGATCTGGATAAGCGTGCAGAGCGAGAGCCTGGGGCCGGCGATCGCCTTGGAGCCGGAATACCGGCATTTCTGGATCTATATCCCGCATTTCATCCATACGCCGTTCTATGTCTACGCCTACGCCTTCGGCGACTGCCTGGTGAACTCGCTCTATGCGGTCTATCAGGGCGCGGCGCCGGGCTTCGCCGAGAAATATCTCGACATGCTGCGCGCCGGCGGCAGCAAGCGGCACAAGGAGCTGCTGGCGCCCTTCGGCCTCGATGCCGGCGATCCCGGCTTCTGGCGGAAGGGCCTTGCAGTGATCTCGGGGTTCATCGACGAGCTCGAGGCGATGGGCTGAGGCGGCGATGGCCGGCGGCGACAATCTCGGCGGCCGCGTCCGGCGCTACGCGCGGGTCTCCACCGCCATGGGCGGGCTCGCCGCGCGGCTCGCCGGGGCGCGCTATCTCGGCATGCCGATCGACCGCGCGCGCCATGCCGCCGATCTCAAGGCGGCGCTGGGCGGCATCAAGGGGCCGCTGATGAAGGTGGCGCAGCTTCTGGCCACCATTCCCGATGCGCTGCCCAAGGAATATGCCGGCGAGCTGGCGGGGCTGCAGGCGAACGCGCCAGCGATGGGCTGGCCCTTCGTGCGCCGGCGCATGCAAGCCGAGCTCGGGCCGGACTGGCCAAAGAAGTTCCGCAGTTTCGAGCATCAGGCCGCGCGCGCTGCCTCGCTCGGCCAGGTGCATCGCGCCACCTCGCTTTCCGGCGAGAAGCTCGCCTGCAAGCTGCAATATCCCGACATGGCCTCCGCGGTGGAGGCGGATCTGAACCAGCTCAAGCTGGTGATGTCGCTTTACGAGCGCTACGACCGCGCCATCACCACCGATGAGATCCACGCCGAGATCGCCGAGCGGCTGCGCGAGGAGCTCGACTACCGCCGCGAGGCGGCACATATGCGGCTCTATCGCCTGATGCTCGCCGGGGAGAAGGAGATCTCGGTGCCGGAGCCGGTGCCGGAGCTGTCGACGGCGCGGCTGCTCACCATGACCTGGATCGAGGGCACCCCCTTCCTCGAGGCGGCGAAGGCGCCCGCCGCGCGACGCAACGCGATCGCGCGCAACATGTTCCGCGCCTGGTATGTGCCGTTCTACTACTACGGCGTCATCCATGGCGACCCGCATCTCGGCAATTACACCGTGCGCGAGGATGCCGGTATCAACCTGCTCGATTTCGGCTGCGTGCGCATCTTCCCGCCGCTGTTCGTCGCCGGCGTCATCGACCTCTATCACGCGCTCGACCGCGACGACGCTCAGCTCGCGGTCCATGCCTATGAGAGCTGGGGCTTCCGCAACCTCTCGCGCGAGATGATCGCGGCGCTCAACCGCTGGGCACATTTCCTTTACGCGCCGCTGCTCGACGACCGCAAGCGCCGCATCCACGAGCAGCAGGGGGACTACGGCCGCGACGTCGCGGAGGAAGTGCATCGCGAGATCCGGCGGCTCGGCGGGGTCAAGCCGCCGCGCGAATTCGTGTTCATGGACCGGGCCGCGATCGGTCTGGGCTCGGTGTTCATGCATTTGAAGGCCGAGATCAACTGGCACCGCCTGTTCCACGAGCTGATCGAGGATTTCGACAAGGACGCGCTGGCGAAGCGCCAGAAGAGCGCGCTGCGGGAAGCCGGGGTGCCAGGAACCGAGCGCGAGCCCGCGAAGGCGAGCCGCAGGCGCCTGGCCTGACGCGCGTTTCCGCTGCACGGACGCCGCTGCGTCCTTCGACGGGTGCGCTGCGCGCACCAGCTCAAGGATGAGCACGTTCTGCGGATGGCACAAAGAAAATCGCCTCGTCCCGAGCGCGCGGCTAGCGAGCAGTCGAAGGACGCGCTGAGTCGATCCAGCGGACCGACAGCCATGGCACCCTCTATTAGGGCGCGCACAAAACGTCGTCGCCATGCCCTGTCGAGGTCACGTCCGACAAGGGCTCAACGTCCCGCCCTCAGACACCGAGATCCAATCGTCGTGGCCGACGCTCCGGTCGCCCCTCTCCTGCTTGCGGGCAGGAAGCCCGCGCCGGATGAGGCTTCGCGCCACGACATCCGTGGACGGGCCTGTGGCCGACCTGCTCCTTCCTCCGTCATGCCCTCATCCGGCTCGCTGCGCGCGTCACCGTCTTCCGCGCTGTGGGAGAGGGGGTTTTATTGGCATGATCGATCCGATGCCCCGCCGGAGAGTCGCGCGTTGTCGAATGGCGGCCCCGGGTCTAGGATGAGAAAAAATCAACCAAGACCCGGGAGGCCAGCATGTCCGATCAGGTGAAGTATCTCCTCGACGAATCGCGCATTCCCAAGGACTGGTACAACATCATTGCCGACCTGCCGCGCCCGCCCGAGCCGGTGCTGCATCCCGGGACCTTGCAGCCGATCGGGCCCGCGGATCTCGAACCGCTCTTTCCCATGGCGCTCATCCTCCAGGAGGTCTCGGCCGAGCGGCATATCGAGATCCCGGAGCCGGTGCGGCAGATCTATCGCCAATGGCGGCCCTCGCCGCTCTACCGCGCGCGGCGGCTGGAGCAGGCGCTCGATACCCCGGCCAAGATCTATTACAAATACGAGGGCGTGAGCCCGGCGGGCAGCCACAAGCCCAACACCGCCGTGGCTCAGGCCTTCTACAACAAGGAGGCGGGGGTCAAGCGGCTGACCACCGAGACCGGCGCCGGCCAATGGGGCTCGGCGCTCGCCTATGCCGGCGCGCTCTTCGGCCT
>JASHRZ010000465.1 GCA_030037055.1 Alphaproteobacteria bacterium | reverse complement strand
CGTCGGCGAATGCGGGCCCGCGGCGACGCGAGTACGATCAAACGAGGACGGCAAGAACATGGCGCATCGGCGCCTCCGACCAAAAGGTAAGGCGGGGCACCCACTCGCTACATTGACTCAGATCAAGTGGACCATCAGCGGAGGCCGGACCGAATGGGATAGCGCCCCGTCATCAGGGCCGAGTACAGAAACTAGCTAGGAGCAAGCTGGCCACACGATCCGATCGATCAACCACGGGGCGGAAATCATCGAAGGTGCGAGGCTCCGAGCGCTGCTGGGAGACTAGCAGTGGGACGGCTCTGGGATCAGGCTACTGCCGCGATCACTTCACCTCCCTGCGCAACGCGAGTTGCTCAGCCCCATCGCCCGCGAAACGTTCCGCGCCAATGTCCTCCCTTATGTGTTCGCGCAATTTATCTGCAGTTTCCGACGGAAACCGGCCAGCTTTTCCGATTTGAAGCCGGCCACCGTTCTGATTTGAAGTCGGTCCACTGATCCGATCTGAAGTCGGGCCAGCGTTCCGATTTGAAGCCGGGCCACCCCGCGGAGGCTGGGGGAACGGTTTCTGGTCGTGACGGCATTGCCCCCTGCGCGGGTCAGGGTCGACCCCGCATTACTCGCCTCGATCGCGCAATCGAAGGAGGCGGGGATGCCAGCGCAGAGGCTGTCCATGCGGCGGATACGGGAGTTATTGCGCTTACGCTTCGGTGCCATGGCGAGCGATCGGGCGATCGCCCGCGAGCTCGGGGTAGCCCGGAGCACCGTGCAGGATTATCTGGCCCGCGCGGCGGCAGCCGGGCTGAGCTGGCCGCTGCCGGAAGAGCTAAGCGACGAAGTTCTCGAAGAACGGCTGTTCGCCGGTGGCGGCAGCAAGCCGGGCTTGCGTCGGCGCATCGAGCCGGATTGGGCAGCGCTGGTCTGCGAGATGAAGCGGCCGGGCGTCAATCTGACGGTGCTCTGGGAGGAGTACCGCGAGGCCCATCCCGGTGGCTACGGCTATTCGCGTTATGTTGCGGCCGGCGTTATGTGGCGCGAGCCAGGGAAGGGCCCGGTTTCCCTGGCTCGAACCGCAACATAATTTTGAACTTCGCTGTCGCTATAGAGCTTTCAGGAACGCTACTAAAGACGGCAGCGTGCGCTGGTGAGTCTTGGTTTGCAGGTCGGAGATGTCGACCCGGGCGAGCGCCTTCGCTTTCATTTCCATGTCGACCTCGGCATAGACATGCGTCGTGTCCAGCGACACATGCCCGAGCCAGGCGCGGATCGTGTTGATATCGACACCGGCGCGCAACAGATGGACAGCGGTCGTGTGCCGGATCGTGTGGGGGCTCACGCGTTTCTTCGCCAGCGACGGCACCGTCTTGCTCGCCGTTCGGCATACTGGGTCACGAGCCTATGGATTCCGAACCGCGCGAAGGACTGCCACCCGCAACTCCGATCCCTCCCATCGAGCCGTCGCCGCGATATCCCATCTGAGTCAGGAAAGTGAGTCAAAAGGCCGGTGCGCCAGGACAAGCTGGCGGGGTCTAGCCGGTGCAAGTCCGGCCGGGTAAGGCTGTAGCGGGCCGTACGCGACGGCCCGATCCGGCGCCACTTTGTCAGGCGAGCGCGGCGTAGACGGCCCGCTCGAACTTGCCGTAGAGATCGAGCACCTTGGCATCGGCGAACGGCACCAGCTGCGTCATGATCACGCCGGCGATGCGCTGCGTCGGATCGATCCAGAAATAGGTGTTGCCGAGGCCGGCCCAGGTGAGGCTGCCGGCGCGGCGCCCGCCGGGCACCCGCTCGGTGTTGATCATGAAGCCGAGCCCCCATTTCTTGACCATGCCGGGGAAGAACTCGGCGTCGTTGGAATAGGGCGGGATCGCGGTCTTGAGCAGACGGACATTGAGCGCGCCCATCTGGTTCTCCGACATCGCCTTCACTGTCTCGGGCTTCAGCACCTGCTTGCCGTTGGCGCGGCCGCCATTGAGGAACATCCGTTCGAAGGCGAGGTAGTCGCCGGCGGTGCCGTAGAGCCCGCCGCCGCCCATCTGGAACTCCGGCTCCTGCGGGATCACGAACGGCATTGGCTGCAGGCTGCCGTCGGCCTGGCGCGCATGCATGCTGACCAGCCGCTTGCGCCGCTCCTCGGTGAGCTTGAAGGCGGTGTCCTTCATGCCGAGCGGCCCGAAAAGATGCTCCTGGAAATAATCGCCGAGCTTCTGGCCGCTCACCGCCTCGACCGCCTTGCCGACCCAATCGATGTTGATGCCGTAATCCCATTTGTCGCCGGGATCGAAGGTGAGCGGCATGGTCAGCGCCAGGTTCTCGCAGGAGATGATGCCCGGAATGCCGTTCTTCTCCTCGTAGCGCAGCAGGTCGGCGTTCCAGATGTCGTAGCCGAACCCCGCCGTGTGCGTGATCAGGTGGCGCAAGGTGATCGGCCGCCTGGCCGGGCGCAGCTTGGGCTCGCCGGCGGCGTCAAAGCCTTCGAGCACCTGCGGCGAGGCCAACGCCGGCAGCACCTCGGCGATCGGCCGGTCGAGCGCGAGCTTGCCGCGCTCCACCAGCTGCATTGCCGCGGTCGAAGTGATCGCCTTGGTCATGGACGCGATCCAGAACACGGAATCCGTGGTCATCTCCGGCCCGGCGGGGAGCGCCCGCTTGCCGAAGGCGCGTTGGTAGACCGGGCCTTCGGCCGTCGCCGCCATGGCGACCACCCCCGGCACATCGCCGCTCTCGGTCGCGCTGCGCAGCACCGTGTTGATCGTCGGCAATGCGGTCATGGCTTCCTCCCTTGCGTGGTTTTGTACCGGCGATCTTCCGCCCGTTGCGCGCAGAACGCAATGCCGCCGACGGGCGACACCATTGACGGTCCCACGATCTTGGCCGCGGAAGCGGCTTCGGGCAGAATGTGGGCGGCTGGCGACACCGCCGCCGTCCTGGTGCCGACGCGCGGGTTCGAACCGCGGACCTACTGATTAGGAATCAGAGACCTAAGGTGTCTTTCGCCGAATACGACGACGTGGTCGAGCCACTCCCGTCGGAGCGAGCCGATGAGCCTTTCGACGTAAGGGTTCTGCCATAGCAAACACGGCGCAGTCGGGTGATCTCGGATCCCCATCGTGCGCAACGTGCGCTGAAAGACTTCACCATATCCGACGGTTTACGAAAAGAGCGTCCGTTGCGGCGCACCGCCGCGTTGGCGCGGCTTTGGCGAAGAAAAGTAAATCACCGTAATCGCGTCACCGTAATCGAGCCCCCATGGCCCGCGCCGTGGCAGCGCTTGAACGTCTGTGGCGCCTCTGCGTGGCCAGCGCGACATATAGTTTAGGGCTATGATCGACCAAATATAGCCTAAGGCTATATACGTTCGCTTGCGTCCGTTTTATTTTATTTCGTTTTGCATATACCGGTCTCGACATCCAAAATCGTGCTGGACCCGGACGGCCGACACGCATATTTCTTGCTGTGCATAGTAGAAATGCGGCGCCAGCGTTTCCTACCACGCAGAAGCCACTTCGTTTGACTTCCGGGGTGGTGCGAATCTGACTCGAGAGTCGCTCGGGACGATTTCCAGGAAA
>JASHRZ010000464.1 GCA_030037055.1 Alphaproteobacteria bacterium | reverse complement strand
ATGTCCGGAAGCCCGATGGCGGGCGCTACGCCATGCCGGTGCTGACCAATCTCTTCGGCACGGTCGAGCGCGTCGCCTGGGGCATGGATCGCGAGCCGGGGCAGCTGCGCGAGATCGGCGAGACTCTGGCCTTCCTGCGCCAGCCCGAGCCGCCCGGCGGCTGGCGCGAGGCGCTGGAGCTGCTGCCGCTGCTAAGGACGGTGCTGGCGATGCAGCCCAGGACGGTGACGGGCGCGCCCTGTCAAGAGGTCGTGCTCACCGGCGACGAAATTGACCTCGCGCAGCTGCCGATCCAGAGCTGCTGGCCGGGTGAGCCCGCGCCGCTTATCACCTGGCCGCTGGTGGTGACCAAGGGGCCGGGCGAGCGGCGCGAGGACGACTACAACCTCGGCATCTATCGCATGCAAGTGACCGGGCGCGAGCGCACGCTGATGCGCTGGCTCAGGCATCGCGGCGGCGCGCAGCACCACCGGCGCTGGGCCGAGCAGAAGCGCGCGCCGCTGCCGGCGGCGGCGGTGATCGGCGCCGATCCCGGCACCATCCTCGCCGCGGTGACGCCGGTGCCGGACACGCTGTCGGAATACCAGTTCGCGGGACTGTTGCGCGGCCGCAAGGTCGAGCTGGTCGAATGCCGGACCGTGCCGCTCAAAGTGCCGGCGCAGGCGGAGATCGTGCTCGAGGGCCACGTCGCGCTCGACGAGGAGGGCGAGGAGGGACCTTACGGCGACCACACCGGCTATTACAACGCGGTCGAACGCTTCCCGGTGTTCCGCATCAGTGCCATCACCATGCGCCGCGACCCGATCTATCTCTCGACCTTCACCGGCCGGCCGCCCGACGAGCCCTCGGTCCTCGGCGAGGCGCTCAATGAGGTGTTCATTCCGCTGCTGCGGCAGCAATTCCCGGAGATCGTCGATTTCTGGCTGCCGCCCGAGGGCTGCTCCTATCGCATCGCCGTGGCGTCGATCCGCAAGGCCTATCCCGGCCATGCCAAGCGGGTGATGATGGGCGTGTGGTCGTTCCTGCGCCAGTTCGTCTATACCAAATTCGTCATCGTCGTCGACGACGACATCGACGCGCGGCGATGGCCCGAGGTGATGTGGGCGATCGCCACGCGCATGGACCCGGCGCGCGACATCACGGTGGTCGAGAACACGCCGATCGACTATCTCGATTTCGCCGCGCCGGAATCGGGGCTCGGCGGCAAGATCGGGCTCGACGCCACCAACAAATGGCCGCCGGAGACGCACCGCGAATGGGGCCGCAAGATCCGCATGAGCGACGAGATCATCGCCGAGGTGACGGCGAAATGGCCGAGCTACGGGCTGCCGGGGACCGGCAAGCCGATCTGGAAGTAGCGGCGAGGCAAGCCCGCAAGGCGCGGGCTTTCGCGCTTGCAAGAGCAACCGCCGGCGCCGGCAACCGTTCGATCGCTCTGCGATCGAATCCTCCGCGACCGACCGCAATGCGGTCGGCCGGGTTGGCCGGATAAACTCGCTGCGCGATTTTACCGCGCCATCAGCCAGTCGATCTCGTTCTGCGCGAGATCGGGGCCGCTGTTATTGATCTCGAGAGTGAGGCGGATCGGATCGTGCGGAATGTCAGGATCGTCCCGATGGTGGCCATGCTCCGCCAGATGCGCCAGCATGCGCTCGAGCGCATGAGCTGGTCGAGCACGCGGCGCATGCGCTGACCGGTCAGATCCTGGAAGGCGCAAGCCTCGAAGATGGCGTTCACCTGCTCGCGGATCGCCGGCTGGGGCTCGGTTGGTCAAGCGCGGCGGGCCGCCGTTATGATGCGGTTGGCGGCGTCCTCGCTCGCGTGCACCACGCCTGCCAGCTCGCTGCCGGAATTGCGCGTCGCCGCCGCCGGCAGCGCCACCACGCACGCGAGCTGCTGATGCATGTGCGCCAGCTGCTGCGTCAGATTGGTCTCGCTGAAATCGACCATCTCGACGGTGGCGTGGATTTCAGCGCTGAGCTCCGCGATCCGGCGGTCGACGAAGCGGTGAGCTCTGCGAACATGCCAGCGAAGTACGCGCGGGACGGCCTCGCTCACGAGGCGCGGCAGGCCGGTGCCTTCGTCGGCGTCCATTGCCTGCTCCTTGACCTCGGGCCGCGCGTTGAAACGCCGGGATCATAGCGGGGCGCCTTTAAGCCGGCGTTAAGCGCGCCGTTCATTCTGGCAGCCGAACGATCTCGCCATCACCCACCACGGATGGAAAGCGGCCTTCCTTCCAATCGGCCTTGGCCGCCTCGATGCGCTCCTCAGAGCCGGAGACGAAGTTCCACCAGATATGCCGCGGCCCGTCCAGCGGGGCGCCGCCGAGCAGCATCAGCCGCGCGCCCCTGGGCGCGGTGATGACGATCTCCGCCTTGGGCCGGAAGACCAGAAGCCGGCCCGGCGCATGGCCCTCGCCGGCGATGGTGACGCTGCCCTCGACGATGTAGGCGCCGCGTTCCTCGTGCTTGGCCGGCAGGGCGAGCCGCGCGCCAGGACCGAGCGCCGCATCGGCATAGAGCATGGGCGAGAAGGTCTCGACCGGCGCGCGCTTGGCGCCGAAGCTGCCGGCGATGAGCCGCACGCTTTTGCCTTCGCCCTCGATCACCGGCAGGCTCGCCCGCGCGTGATGGGCGAAGGAGGGCGCTGTCTCCTCGAAGCGCCGTGGCAGCGCCACCCAGGACTGGATACCGTGGAGCCGCGACGGCTTCTGCCGCAGCGCAGCGTCGGTGCGCTCGGAATGGGCGATGCCGCTGCCGGCGGTCATCCAGTTGACCTCGCCCGGCCGGATCGGCTGCACGTTGCCGAGGCTGTCGCGGTGCAGGATCTCGCCGTCGAAGAGATAGGTCAGCGTGGCGAGGCCGATATGCGGATGCGGCCGGACGTCGAGGCCGCGGCCGGCGGCGAACGACGTCGGCCCCATGGCGTCGAAAAAGATGAAAGGGCCGAGCATGCGGCGCCGGGCGAAAGGCAGGACGCGGCCGACCACGAAGCCGTCGCCGAGATCGCGCGCGCGCGGCACGATCACCGTCTCGACGGCGCCCGGTGCCGGCTCGATCTCGGGCTCCTGCGTCGGTTGCCAGCTCATGCTCCCCTCCCCGCGCGGCTACCTCGAATAGATGGGACCGGCGAGGAAAATTAACAGGAAGAAGAGAGAGGGCGCGCGCTGGCCAAGCATTTTTCCGTGCGCTAGCGTCCGCGGCGACGGGAGGGCGCTCATGCCGGTCATCGACGTGCATACGCACATGCTCAACAAGGAGTGGCTCGAGCTGCTGCGCCGCCACGGCAAGCCGCGCTACGAGGTGAGGAAAAGCATGGACGCGCCAGAGGGCATCTTCCTCGACGGCGCGCCGTTCATGACGCCGCAGCCCGGCCATTTCGACTATGACGAGCGCATCGCGGCCATGGACACGGCCAAGGTCGACCTCGCCATCCTGTCGCTCACCTGCCCCAACGTCTATTGGGGCGGCGAGGAAGTGAGCCTCGAGGCGGCACGCATCGCCAATGCCGACATGGCGCGCGCCGAGAAAGCCTATCCCGGCCGCATCCGCTGGCTGGCCTCGCTGCCGTGGGAATATCCGGCGCGCGCCGTGGCCGAGCTGAACCGCGCCTGCGATGCCGGCGCGGTCGGCGTCATGGTGCTCGCCAATATCGCTGGCCGCTCGCTCACCGATCCCTATTTCGCGCCGGTGTGGCAGGAGATCGACCGCCGCGCCCTGCCGGTGCTGGTGCATCCGACGGCGCCGCCGGGCACGCCGGAGATGGATCTGCGGCAGTTCAACCTTATTGCCTCGATCGGCTTCATGTTCGATACCAGCCTCGCCGTGGCGCGGATGTGCTTCGACGGCTTCTTCGAACGCTACCCCGGGTTAAAGCTGATCGCCTCGCATGCCGGCGCGGCGCTGCCCTATCTCGTGGGCCGGCTCGACATCTGCTTTACGAACATGAAAGCCTGCCGCACCAAGACCGAGCGGCCGCCCAGCGACTATCTGCGCCAGATCTATTACGACAGCGTCACCTACCGCCAGGAGGCGCTCGAGCTCTGCCTCAAGGTGGGTGGCGAGGACCATGTGATGTACGGATCGGACTACCCGCACAATATCGGCGACATGAAGGGCTGCCTCGCCCGCGTCGACGCGCTGCCGCCGGGCCAGCGCGCGGCGGTGCGCGGCGGCACGGCGCAGCGCGTCTTCAAGCTGTAACCGCCGCCGCCGACACCCATATAGCTCGTGCAGAGGGGCAGCTCGCCTCGGGAATCGCCATGCCGCAAGACACCGCCCTCGCCTTTCTCGGCGATCTCATCGCCAAGGCGCGCCGCGCCGGCGCCGACCAGGCCGATGCCGTCCTGTTCGAGGGCGTCTCGCTGTCGCATGCGCAGCGCCTGGGCCGCACCGAGAAGCTCGAGCGGGCGGAAAGCTACGATCTCGGCTTGCGCGTCTTCATCGGCAAGCGCCAAGCGATCGTCTCGTCCAACGACCGGGGCAGCGGCGAGACCGAGGCGCTGGTCGAGCGCGCCATCGCCATGGCAAAGGCGGTGCCGGAAGACCCCTATTGCGGCCTCGCCGAGCCCGAGCAGATCGCGCGAAGCTGGCCCGAGCTCGACATGGTCGATGCGGAGGAACCCACGCCCGAGCGCCTGATCGAGCGCGCTGCCGCGGCCGAGGATGCGGCGCGCGCCGTGCCCGGCGTCACCAACTCCGAAGGCGCGGAAGCCGGCTGGGGCCGCTCGCGCGTGGCCATGGCCGCCTCCAACGGTTTTGCCGGCTTCTATGCCAGCACCGGCCATTCGCTCAGCGTCAGCGTGCTTGCCGGCGAAGGCACGGCGATGGAGCGCGACTATGCCTTCACCAGCGCCGTCCATGCCGGCGATCTGCGCGATCCCGCCGACGTCGGCCGCGAGGCCGGCACGCGCGCGGTGCGCCGGCTGGGCGCGCGCAAGATCGCCACCTGCCAAGTGCCGGTGGTGTTTGACCCGCGTATCGCCTCGAGCCTGCTGCGCCATCTCGCCAGCGCCATCAGCGGCCCCGCGGTGGCGCGCGGCACGAGCTTCCTCAAGGACAAGCTCGGCCAGCGCATCTTCCCCGCCGGCGTGACGGTGATCGACGACCCGCACAAGAAGCGAGGCCTCCGCTCCAAGCCGTTCGACGGCGAGGGCATCGCCAATCGGCGGCGCGCCATCATCGAGGACGGCGTGCTGACCACCTGGCTGCTCGACCTTGCCTCGGCGCGCCAGCTCAAGCTCAAGAGCACCGGCCATGCCAGCCGCGGCACCTCGGGGCCGCCGGGCCCGATGCCGGCCAATCTCTGGCTCGAGCCCGGCCCGGTGACAGCGCAGGAGCTGATCGGCGACATTCGGGCAGGGTTCTACGTCACGGAGCTGATGGGCATGGGGGTGAACGGCGTCACCGGCGATTACAGCCGCGGCGCCGCCGGCTTCTGGATCGAGGGCGGCGAGCTTGCCTATCCCGTCAGCGAGGTGACGGTGGCGGGCAATCTCAAGGACATCTTCCTCCATCTCGCCGCCGCGAGCGACCTCGAGTTCAAGACCGGCATCGACGCGCCGACGCTGCGCATCGACGGCATGACGCTGGCGGGGGCTTAACTTCGGCGCGAGCCTGCCGCAGCCGCAACCGCGATCAAGCGCGAGAGGGCATCCGCCATAAGAGAGCGATGTCCTGCGCGAGAGCCCCTGTGAACCCGGTGGAAAAGGCGCTCTGGTTCCTCGAAAGCCATTTCGCGAGCGACATCACGCTCGAAGAGATCGCGGCTATTGCCGGCGTCTCGCGCCTTCGGCGCGGCGACCGGACGCTCGGTCATGCGCTACGTGCGCGGCCGAGCCAAGCGGCGCGATCGCTGGCCGTGGGCGCGCCCGACATCCTGGCGGTCGCCTTGGATGCGGGTTACGGATCCCACCAGGCGTTCACCCGGGCGTTCCGCGACCAGTTCGGGGCGACCCGCGAAGCAATTCGCGCGCAGCGCCGGCTTGACACCATCGACCTCGTGGAGCCGATCAAGATGACGAGAGCCTCTTTGCGACGCTTGAGCCGCCGCGTTTTGAGACCGGCAAGCCGCTGCTCATCGCCGGCCTCAGCGAGCGCTACAATGACGAGACGATCGCCGGCGTTCCGGCGCTCTGGCAGCGCTTTGAGCCCTATATCGGCACCATCCCCGGCCAGATGGGGCGGACGACCTATGGCAT
>JASHRZ010000463.1 GCA_030037055.1 Alphaproteobacteria bacterium | reverse complement strand
CGGCTCTACCCCGAAGACATCGAGCGACTCTTCAAGGAGGTGCCGGTGAGCACCCCCGTTCGCGTGGTGAACGAGGAAGTGAAGGCAGATTGGCAGCGAGCTCCGTGTTGCGATCTAACCGAAACAAGAATCAGGCGGATCAGATCGACACCAACAGGCCAATGACCTCGGCAGTTCCGCCCGGCCTCAAGAAACGGCTCGCGGCTGCGGCGGGTGGGGATCGCCTCGATCGCGTCGATTGGCGCGCCGTCGAAAAAGCCGGCCGTGCGCGCGCGGGCATTCCGGCTCGCGTCAGGGTGCCGCTCTTCGCCTCGGCTCAAGGGGTCCGCTGAGCTCTATAACCCCTCGGGAACTCCGACCGGCCCGGGCTGCGACGGCAGAGGCCGCGGCCATCATCTCGAGTTTCATGGGTGCGCGCACCATGGCAGTCTGGGCCTGGAGCAAAGGGAGGGCCGCCATGTACGCCGTGATCTTCGAGGTGCAGCCGAAGCCGGGGCGCAAGGAGGAGTATCTCGACCTCGCCGCCGCGCTCAGGCCCGAGCTCGAGCGGATCGACGGCTTCCTCTCCGTCGAGCGCTTTCAGAGCCTCGCCGACGAAGGCAAGATCCTGTCACTCTCCTTCTGGCGCAATGCCGCGGCGGTGAGACGCTGGCGCGAGCACGAAGGCCACCGGCGGGCGCAGGCGCGCGGCCGCGCCGAGATCTTCGCCGATTATCGCTTGAGCGTCGTCGAAGTAGTGCGCCGATACGGCCTCCATGACCGTGCCGAGGCGCCTACTCCCAGGTGAAGCGCGGCAGCGCGGCGATCTGCGCCGGGCCGAGATAGAGGCGGTCGTTCTGCAGGCTCACCGGCAGGGTGAGCTGCTGGCGGCCATCGGCGCCGGGCTTTGCCATCAGCCCCAGCAGGATCTTGACGAGATGGGCGTCGCCGGCGCGCAGCGTGCCGCCCGCCACCGCGGCGTCAATGATGGCATTGTGGTTCTCGATGGTGGCGGTGAGCGCGCCGATCGGCTGCAGCTGGTCGTCGAGCGCGAGCGTGCCGTTGGCGTTCGCCTCGAGCGCGCCCCAGCGCAAGGCGCCGTCGGTGAGTTCGATCGTGCCGCCGCCCTGGCGCCAGGCGGCGAGCGCCTCGCGCAACCTGCCCGGCGGCAACGCGCCCTTGAGCGTGACCGACAGACTCAGCGTCTCGACGTCCCTGCCGATGCTCGGCAGCGTCACGGGCAGGGAAAGGTGCGAGAGGCGCAGCGAGGCGGCGAAGGCGGGATCGAGATGGCTTTCGGGCGCGTGGTCGGGCAAGGTGAGCCGCATCTCGGCGGCGGCGACGTCGGTTCCCGCGGCGATGCCGCTGCCGGCAAGCCTGTGCGCATCGAGGTCGATGGTGGCGGCGCCAGCGCCGTGGAGGCCGATGCTGCCGTCGAGGCTTGCCGCGGCGAGACCGGCGGCCTCGCCCGGCAGCACGGCACGCGCGCCGTCGGGCGCGCTTACCCGCCAGTGCCGTCCGTCCCAGACCGCGGTCTCCGCAAGCAGCAGCGGCGCCGCGGCGGTAAACGCCAGCGGCTTCTCGCCGCTGGCCGTCGCCTGCGCGAAGCGCAGGCGGATGACGCGAGGAAACCCCTCCACGGCAAGGCTGTCCCAGCCGAGCACGGTGCCGTGCGCGCGCTGGGCTTCCGCCCAGGGCCCGATTTCGGCCCGCAGTCGGTGGGCGAGATAGACCCAATATCCGGTGTAGCCGGCCGAGATCGCGGCCAGGACCAGAAGCAGCGACAACAGAAAGCGGCGCATGCGGGCGTTATAGGGCAGAGCAACCGGCGCCGTCGATGCGAAAGCGCCGATCGGCAGTGCGCCTGCGGCGTTCCTGCCGCTCCCTCCGCGCGCCAGGGCCGGGAGTTGTCGGAGGGGGCGGTGCGGCCATACCATGGCCCAGGCGAGAGAGGCGGGATGAGACGCACCATCATCGGCTGGGTGCTGCTGGCCATCATCGCGGCGGCGGTGTGGTCGATCCTCTGGATCATGCATCTCGTCGCGCTGGCGCCGGTGAGCCCGGTGCGCAACGCGGTGAACGAGCCCACGGCGCATCCCGACGTGCCGACGACTGGCAACATGGCCAACGACCGACTGGCGAACCTGCCTTCCACCGAGCAGGCGGTGGTGCTCGGCAAGAATGTCGGGCGAGGCTGCGAGGGCGTCCTTGCTTTTCCCATGGGCTTCGGCCGGCATGACGCCGACAAGGGCGATGCCTATTGGAGCGTCAAATGCGCCGACGGAAAGAGCTATGCCGTAGCGCTCCACCCTGACAAGGCCGGCGGCGTCAGTGTGCTCGGCTGCGAGGCCATGCGATCGGCCGGCATGGAATGCTTCAAGCGGCTGCCGCCCTAGATCCCGTCGAAGGGTAACAGCGCGTCCAAGCGGGCGCCGCTTGCCGTCCGCTTTCGCCGGGCGATCGGCGCAACGGCAGGCGCATGTCCCGCGCAGAACGCGGGTGTATGCCGATATGACGCCGCCGGCGTCGATGTCACGCGAAAATGCGCTCGCACGATTGATCCGCATCATTATTCCGCTGTTTCCGATCGACCAACATGCGAAGTTGATCGGTGCGGACTCGGCGGATCGCCGCGACGGTCATGCGCCGCGCCGAGGCGGAGACGGGGGCTTAGACATGCGATCCGATGTGTCGGGATCGAAGCCGATATTCATGCTCGAGAAGCTCTTTGTCGAGCTGCCGCACTTGCGCGAACGCTCCTGGGGCGCCTATGGGCTGGCGCTCGTGCTCGTCGCGCTGGCGACGTCGGCGCGCGTGGCGCTCGCGCCCTGGCTGGTGGGCGTGCAATTCATCACCTTGTTCCCCGCGGTGATCGTCACGACCTTCCTCTGCGGCATGGCCGCGGGCTTCTTTGCCGTCGCGCTGGCGACGCTGTCGGCCTGGTATTTCATCCTGCCTGCGGTCTTTTCCTTCCGCCTGGAGGAACCGGCATCGGCCGTGGCTCTGGGCTTCTTTGTAATGGTCGCGAGCGTCGACGTCGTCCTCATCGGCGCGCTGCGCAACGCCGCTATCCGGCTGCGCGACTTCAATACGAGGCTCGCCGCCGTCTTCAATGCCAATCCGGACGCCGTATTGGTCAGCGATCGCCGCGGGCGCATCGTAATGTCAACGACCGCGCTGCCGCGCTCTTCGGCTACGACCGCGAGGCGCTGACCCGGGAAACCATCGAGACCCTGCTGCCGGAGCGCTTTCGATCGCGCCATATCGGCCAACGCCTCGCCTTCTTCGACGCGCCGCGGCTGCGCGAGATGGGGGTCGGGCCGGAGTTGTTCGGCCGGCGCCGGGACGGCAGCGAGTTTCCGGCCGATGTGCAGATCGGTCCCATTCGGCTCGCGCGCGAAACCTTCGTCATCGCCACGGTGCGCGACATGACGCAGCATCGCGCCGCGGCCGAGGCGCTCGCCGAGAGCCGGCGCCGGCAGGCGGTCCTCGAAGAGCGCCAGCGCGGCGCGGAGGAGCTGCGTCGCTGGGCCGACGCGTTCGACGCCGCCGCCTTCGGCATTGCCATCGACGATGCCGCGCGCGGGACCATCCAATTCGTCAATCGCGCCTTCGCCACGATGCGGCAGATGACGGTGGCGGAGGTGCAAGGCATGCCCATCGCCGAACTCTATCCCCCCGACGAGCGCGAGCGCCTTTCGCGGCTGATCGCCACGGCGGATCGCAACGGCCATGTCGGCTGCGAGGCCCGGCATCTGCGCAAGGACGGCACGAACTTCCCGGTGCAGCTGGACGTCACCAGCGTGCGCGGCCCGGAGGGGACGGTCGCCTACCGCATCGCCTCGGTCCTCGACATCACCGAGCGCAAGAAGACCGAGAACGCGCTCCGCCAGGCGCAGAAGATGGAGGCGATCGGCAATGTCAGCGGTGGCATGGCGCATGATTTCAACAATCTGCTCGGCATCATCATCGCCAATCTCGATC
>JASHRZ010000462.1 GCA_030037055.1 Alphaproteobacteria bacterium | reverse complement strand
GACCAGAATATTGCCCAGCGCGAGCACGACCCAGTAGCCGACAAGCCCGGTCGCGGCGGCCACGCCCAGGATGGCGCTCGACAAGCCGGCGTGGGCGAGGGCGAAGGCGCCAACGCGTGCGAACGAGACGGTATTGACCAGCAGCCGCAGCATCTGCTCGATGAATTCGCCTGCGGCGCGCATCGAGGCGCCGAGCTTGCCGGGTCCGGCGAGGGCCGCTGCGCCGAGGATGTACCAGCCCGTGCCGAGCGCCGCGAGCACCAAGCCCTCCAGCCTCAACGGGGAGATCAACAGGCCAAGATAAGCGGCCAGGAGGCCCGCGCGGCATCCCCACCAGCGACGCGCCTCGCCCCGCCAATGCGCCTGAAGGGCGTCGAGCAGAATACCGATCAAGAGAACGACCGCTCCGATGACGATCGCCGCAATCAGCATCGTCACGGGATCGGCCAATGGGTGAATCCACAGCGCCGGAACGAGATCATCGCGACAAAACACGCTGCCAAACAGGATGCCGAAGAAAATGGCCATGATGCCGCCCGGCACCAGAATCCTCATCAGCGCGAAGCGGCGTCCAAGAACATGACCGGCGATCAGCACGACGATTCCTTGCCCTACATCGCCAAACATGAAGCCGAAAACGACGGGCGCAACAACGGCGAGGATGAGACTTGGATCGCTTTCGTTGCGTGCGGGCACGCCGAGCAGTCGAGTGAAGACCTCGAACATGCGGGCCCAGCTCGGGTTCGCGAGCACCGTCGGAGCCCTTGCTCCGACCGGCGCATCCGAGAGCCTGAGGAGATAGTGCACGCCCGCCGCGTCGAGCGCTCGGCGCAGCGCCCCACCCTCTCGATCGCTCGTCCAGCCGGTGACCCAGGCGAGCCGCTCGCTTCCGCGCAGGTCCTTCGCGTACCGATTGAGCCATTCGACGAGGGCAACATCGCCCAAGGCGTTCGCGATCTGGGAGCGCAGGGATAACGCGGCGAGCTCGCCCTTCAGCGTCTCGATCTCCCTTTCGAGAGCGGCCAGCCGTTGCGAAATCGCCGACAGGGCCGCTGCCACCGAGGAGGGCAGCCATCCGGGAAGCGGAATGACGCGTCCCTTGAGACCGGGGAGTTGCGTTTCAAGTTGGCCGACATCGCCTTGCCGACCCACGGCGAGGGCATAATTCGCAAGCGGCGCTTGCCAGGACTTGAACAGGACAAGGGCTTCGATCTCGCGCAATGTGGTTCCAGCGGGCAGCAGGAGAATCCGAGCCTGCAGCCGCGGGCCGGCGCCCGCGAGCAGCGTCAGGTCGGGGAAATCGGCGCCGGCATAAGTCAACGCCTCTCGCAACTGTCCGAGGTCCGCGGCCTCCTGCGACCGACGCTCGATCGAGGCAATGATCGGGTCAGCTTCCTTGCTCCACGCGCTCAGCCGCTGACCAGCGGAGCTCAGCGTGTCGAGCACCTCTTCCGAGCGGCGTTGTCCGGCGGTGGCGGGGGGCGGCCAATGGGTCTGATAGCGCTTTGACAGCTCGCGGTGGGCATCGAGCTGCCGGTCAACGTCGGACAACAACAGGCGCTCGGTCGCGTGACCGCGGGCTTCGAGTTCCACCGCACCCGTCCGCGAAAGGCATTCGATCGCCCTTGCCAAATCCTTATGGACGGTGACCAGCTCAAACCAGAGCGCGGAAATCGGCCGAAGCGTCATGCCGCCTCCGGCCTGCGCTCGGCGTCGAACAGCCTACGGCGCACGAGCCCGCCGCGCAGGCGCTCCAGGTCGAGCGCGACCAGCGCGAGATGGCAGAATGCCGCGACCGGCGTACCGCTGCGCCGCCGGAACAGGCGCGTCAGCGCCCGCTCGGCGTCCCGACGATACGCGCCGCTGGTCTCTTGATCGCCGGCTCGCGCGAGCTGTCCCGTGTGGTCCTGCACCAGGCCCACAAGTTTCGTAATCCACCGGCCATCTGCCCCGCTGGGTCGCGGCCAGAGCGACTTCCAATGCGCGAGCCAGAGGCCGGCAATTCCGCCGTCTTCCGGCTTCTTCGGCGATAGCGGGGAGAAGATGGACCCTTCGAGCTCGGCGGCGCCTAATTGGCGGTCCGCGCCCGTGAGCGGGGCGAACACCGCGTCTTCGCGCGCCCAGGCCGGCGCGTTGGCGTGGAGCAAGCGGTCCAGCACCGCAAGATCCGGAACATGCGCCGTCCAGAGGAAGGCCGGCTGCCAGGCCGGCGATGCCCAGGCGGCCACTTCGGTGACATAGCGCCGCCATTCGACGCGCAGAACGCGCTCGATCGTGTGGCTCGTCATCTGCGCGTCCAAGGGGCCGGTGAACCGTCGCAGCGGCGTCGAACGCGATCGCTCGATGAAGTGCCCGAGCGTTTTGGCGGCCTCGAGCGTGCGCCAGTCCGCCTCGCGCAGGCGCTCGCCATGGCGGGACTGCAGCCTCGCTTGAACATAGCTCCACTCAGCGCGGCGTCTCATCGTCGTCGCCCGTGAGTTTCGCCGCAAGGCGCTCGGCGGCTTGCGACCATGCCTCACTGTCGTCCCGACCTTCGGCGATGTCGCTCCCAATGGCGTTCGGATGGGCAAGGCCGGCGATATCGCGCGCGATCTTTTGCAGATACGACGCGTTCAGTTTCGCGGTGCGCTCGCTTGCCCGCCGCGCGACCGCCGCGGCCGTATCGCGCGCCGCCGCGACCATTGCCTGCGCCTGCTGCCGGCATTGCTGCAGCTGCTTTTCGGCAACGCGTTCCGCCTGGAGAACGCGCTCGATCGCCGAAACGATGGGATCGCCTTGCGCTTCGAACGGATGCCGCGCCATGGATCGTTCTTTCAGAAGGCGAATGCGGTCGTCGGGACCGCGCCCCTTTCGACAGGTGCTTGCGTCCTCGCCATTAGCGCTGATCCGACAGCGACATCCCGCCGATCCATTCAGAGGATTCCTGATTCGCCGGAACTGGTTCAAACGCTCGTCATGAGAGCAGGAATTGTCGTCAACGTCACGCCAGAAGACCGCCAGCCGCTTAGGGCGATGGGCCCGTTCCCCGCGACCGCCAAAGGCCGCGGTGCCGCCGAGGTCCCGCGGCAGTCGCGCAAGTCGACGCGGGCCCGGCGAACCTCGACGATCTCGCGGGGAGGCCGGATTGGGCCACGCACCGCATTGAAATGCAAGCAGATTTTCTGTCCTTGGGTCGACCGGCTCCGCGCGGCGGCCGGCGCTGGGTATGATCCGGACCCGCTCGTCGCCCGACGACGCCATGACCCTTGCGCCTCGACCGGATCGCCGGCGACCCCGAACGACTACGTCTCGAAGCCCTTCGATGCCGGCGAGCTGCTGGCGGTGGTGGCGGGGTGGACCGGCGTCGCTCCGATCCGGACGCACCGCGCCAGCGCGGCGGCGAAGACGGAGCCGCCGCCCATCTTGAACGAGAGCCGGCCGGCCGAGCTCGCCCGCATCATGCCGCCCAACGCCTTCGAGGAGCTCGTCCGTTCCTGGATGAGCGCCAGCGCCGCGCGGCTCGATCGCATCGACAGCGCCATCGCCGCCGGCGATCTCGGCCGGCCGCAGCAAGATGCGCATGACCTCGCGAGCAGCTCGGGCAACATGGGTGCGAGCCGCATGGAGGCGCAGGCGCGCTCGCTCGAGCACGCGTGCCGGGCGGGCGATATTGCCGGGGCGCGCGCGCTCGCGATCGAGCTGCGCGCCGCCTTGCGACCTTCCCTCGACGCGGTCGCCGGGCGCTTCCTTGTCCGCGCCCCGGTGCCGTCCTCGGCGTGATCCCGGACATGTCATCCGCTCGCCCGCTCAAGGGCGCGCCGATCCTCGGCATCGACGACGACATCGACCAGCTGATCGTGCTGCAGACGCATCTCGAAGCCGCTGGCTTCGTCTTCTTCGGCGCGACCAGCGGCGAGGAGGCGCTGAAGCTCGCCCGGCGCGTCGCGCCGCGCCTCATCGTCCTCGACGTGACGATGCGCGGACTCGACGGCTTCGAAATCTGCCGCAGGCTGCGCCTCGACCCGACGCAGGCCGGCGTGCCGATCCTGCTGCCGACCGCGCGCAAGACCGAGGCCGACGTGCTCGAGGCAAAGGCGGCCGGCGCCGACGACTTCATCG
>JASHRZ010000461.1 GCA_030037055.1 Alphaproteobacteria bacterium | reverse complement strand
CGGGCTCTGCCGCCGCGCCGGGCTCCGGGCGCCTATCTTGCCGCCCCCCTGGCGCGGCTCGCCGCGCCGCTGCTGCGCCGGGGCGGCGGTCTCGCAAGCTATGCGCTCGGCACCGTGCTGGGCTTTCTGCCCTGCGGTTTCCTCTACGCGGCACTGCTGGCCGCTTCCGCCACCGGCAGCGCGGCGGGCGGCGCCTTCGCCATGGCAGGCTTCGCCTTGGGCACCGCGCCGGCGCTCGCCGTGGTCGGCCTGTTCGGCGCCGGCATGCTGCACCGCCTGCGCCGGCATGCCGCGCTCGCCGCGACGCCGATCCTGCTGCTTAATGCAGCGGCATTCGCGGGCTTCGCCCTGCGCGCCCTGCCCTGGATTAATCATTGACTTGGATCAAAGCGCGCCGCCCCGGTCCCTGTCTTTGTGGGCGCGGGGACTTCACGACCAATCGAGGGTGAACGGGGTGACGGCATCTTCCTTGTCGAGCGAGCGCTACAACGAGGACATCGTTCGCGCCTTCGTCATAGCCAGCGTCTTCTGGGGACTCGCCGCCTTCGCGGTCGGCGTCTTCATCGCCTTCCAGCTGGGCTTCCCGGCGCTCAATCTCGGCCTGGAATGGACCACCTTCGGCCGGCTGCGGCCGCTGCACACCTCGGCGGCGATCTTCGCCTTCGGCGGCAACGCGCTGCTCGGCACCTCCTTCCACGTTGTGCAGCGTACCTGCCGCACGCCGCTGTTCGGCGGGCGCGCCGCGGCCTGGTTCGTGTTCTGGGGCTTCCAGCTGTTCATCGTCATGGCGGCGCTGGGATATCTCGAAGGCGTCACCAAGAGCCGCGAATACGCCGAGCCCGAATGGTTCAACGACCTCTGGCTCACTCTGATCTGGGTGATGTACCTCGCGATCTTCCTCGGCACCATTCTGAAACGGCAGGAGCCACACATCTACGTCGCCAACTGGTTCTACCTCTCCTTCATCATCACCATCGCCGTGCTTCACGTCGTCAACAACCTGACGATTCCCGTCTCCGTCTTCGGCAGCAAGAGCTATTCCGTCTTCTCCGGCGTGCAGGACGCGCTGATCCAGTGGTGGTACGGGCACAACGCCGTGGGCTTCTTCCTCACCGCCGGCTTCCTCGGGATCATGTACTACTTCATTCCGAAGCAGGCGGACCGGCCGATCTATTCCTATCGCCTGTCGGTGGTGCATTTCTGGTCGCTGATCTTCCTCTACATCTGGGCGGGCCCGCACCACCTGCACTACACCGCGCTGCCGGACTGGGCGCAGACGCTGGGCATGGTGTTCTCGGTGATGCTGTGGATGCCGTCCTGGGGCGGCATGATCAACGGACTAATGACCCTGTCGGGCGCCTGGTACAAGCTGCGCACCGATCCCGGCCTGCGCTTTTCCGTCACCGCGGTCGCCTTCTACGGCATGTCGACCTTCGAAGGGCCGATGATGTCGATCAAGTCGGTGAATGGGCTCAGCCACTACACCAACTGGACCATCGGCCACGTTCATTCCGGCGCGCTCGGCTGGGTCGCCTTCATCGTCTTCGGCGCGCTCTACTACCTGGTGCCGGTGCTGTGGAAGCGCCAGCGCCTCTATTCCCCGAGGCTCGCCGCCTACCACTATTGGATCGCCACGCTCGGCATCGTCCTCTACATTGTCTCGATGTGGGTCGCCGGGATCATGCAGGGGCTGATGTGGCGCGCCTATGACGAGATGGGCTTCCTGCAATATTCCTTCGCCGAGGTCGTCGTGCGCATGCACCCCTTCTATCTCATGCGCGCGCTGGGCGGCGTCCTCTTCCTGCTGGGCGCGCTGATCATGGCCTACAACTTCTGGCGCACCGCGCGCGGCGAGTTGCGGCACGAGGCGGAGCCGGTATCGCGCGCCGCGGTCACCTCGCCGGCCGAGTGAGAGGACGAGCATGCGCTTTCTCAGCCACAAATTCCTCGAGCAGAACGCGGTTCTGCTGCTGATCATGATCCTCGTCACGGTCTCGATCGGCGGCATCGTCGAGATCGTGCCGCTGTTCACCATCGAGACGACGATCGAGCGCGTCCAGGGCGTGCGCCCCTATTCGCCGCTCGAGCTCGCCGGCCGCGACGTCTATGTGCGCGAGGGCTGCTACCTCTGCCACAGCCAGCAGATCCGGCCGTTCCGCGACGAGGTCGAGCGCTACGGCCATTACAGCCTCGCCGCCGAGAGCATGTACGACCATCCCTTCCAATGGGGCTCCGAGCGCACCGGCCCCGACCTCGCCCGCATCGGCGGCAAGTATTCGAACGACTGGCATGTGGCGCATCTCGCCAATCCGCGCGACGTGGTGCCGGAATCGGTGATGCCGCCCTACGCCTTCCTCGCCGAGCGGCCGCTCGACCTCGACCGGCTCGCCGACCATCTCCGCACCAACCGCATCGTCGGCGTGCCTTATATCGACGAGATGATCGCCAACGCCAAGGCCGACGCCGTCGCCCAGGCGGATCCCGCCGCGGACACGGCGGCACTGCTCAAGCGCTATCCCGGCGCGGCGACCGGCGGCTTCGGCGGCGATCCCAGCCGCATCACCGAGCGCGACGCGCTCATCGCCTATCTGCAGATGCTGGGCACGCTCGTGAAGTTCCGCGACGTATCGCCCGACGCGCTCAGGCAATAGCGGAGAGTAAGATGGACTGGCTCGCGCTTCTCGGATACCTGCATGCGCCGCTCTCGGTGCTGATGCTGGCGATCTTCTGCGCCATCGTCGCCTGGACCTACGCGCCGCGGCGCCGCAAGGACATGGACGACAGCGCGCGGATCCCGATGCGCGACGATCGCTGAGGAACGGCCATGCCGACGAAGACCGAGAAAGACGCCATCACCGGCCGCGAGACCACCGGCCATGAATGGGACGGCATTCGCGAGCTCGACACGCCCCTGCCGCGGTGGTGGGTCTACATCTTCTACGCGACGATCGCGTTTGCGGCGGTCTATTGCGTGCTCTATCCCGCCATCCCGCTGCTGCGCTCGCACAGCGAAGGCATGCTCGGCTACACCAACCGCGCGGCGCTCGTGCAAAGCACCGAGCAGGCGGCGGCGCAGCAGGCCGGGTTCATCAGCCGCATCCGCGCGGCCTCGCTCGAGGAAATCCGCAAGGATCCCGAGCTCCTCGCCTTCGCCGAGACCGGCGGCCGCGCCGCTTTCGCCGAGAATTGCGTGCCATGCCATCGCGCCGGCGGCGCCGGCGCCAAGGGCTATCCCAACCTCGCCGACGACGATTGGCTCTGGGGCGGCACGCTTGGCGCCATTCACCAGACCATCACCCACGGCGTGCGCAACGCCGATCCCGATTCGCGCCAGTCGCAGATGCCGCGCTTCGGCGCCGACAATCTGCTCAACCGCCAGCAAATCTCCGACGTCGCCGATTACGTGCTGTCGCTGTCGCACCAGCCGGCGCCGGCCGATGCGGTAGAGCGCGGCAGCGCCATCTTCGCCGAGAATTGCGCGCTCTGCCACGGCGAGAAGGGCACCGGCAACCAGGAGGTCGGCGCCAAGAACCTCACCAACGGCATCTGGATCTATGGCGGCGACAAGGCGACGATTGTCGAGACCATCACCAACGCGCGCAACGGCAGCATGCCCTCCTGGGGCGCGCGGCTTGATCCCACCACGATCAAGATGCTGGCCGTCTACGTTCACTCGCTGGGCGGCGGTCAGTGACGGCGGAGGGCCATGGCGACAATGATGGTGCGCGCCGGCGATGCGCAGGATCAGGAAGGCATCCCGCTCTTCGCCCCGCATGAGAAGGTCTATCCGCGCAGCGTGCGAGGGCCGATCCGCCGCCTGAAATGGGCGGTGCTGATCCTCTGCCTCAGCTTGTACTACCTCGGCCCGTGGCTGCGCTGGGATCGCGGGCCGGCGCATCCCAATCAGGCGCTGCTGATCGACATGCCGGCGCGGCGCGCCTATTTTTTCTGGATCGAGATCTGGCCGCACGAGGTCTACTACCTCGCCGGCCTGCTGATCCTCGGCGCGATCGGCTTGTTCCTCGTCACCAGCCTCTGGGGCCGCGTCTGGTGCGGCTACACCTGCCCGCAGACCGTCTGGACCGATCTCTTCCTTTGGGCCGAGCGGCTCATCGAGGGCGACCGCATGCAGCGCATCCGCCTCGACCAGCAGAAGCTGTCGGCGGCGAAGCTTGCCCGCAAGGCGGCCAAGCACGCCGCCTGGCTGGTCATTGCCGCGGCGACCGGGGGCGCCTGGGTGATGTACTTCAACGACGCGCCAGCCCTCGTGCATGACGTCTTCACGCTCAGCGCCTCGACGACGCAGTACGGCTTCATCGCTCTCTTCACCGGCACGACCTATCTGCTGGCGGGCTGGGCGCGCGAGCAGGTCTGCACCTATATGTGTCCCTGGCCGCGCATCCAATCGGCGATGATCGACGAGGACACGCTCGCCGTCACCTATCGGTCCTGGCGCGGCGAGCCGCGCGGCAAGCACAAAAAGGGCGACAGCTGGCGGGGGCGCGGCGACTGCATCGACTGCCGCGCCTGCATCGCCGTCTGTCCTACCGGCATCGACATCCGCGACGGGCTGCAGCTCGAATGCATCGGCTGCGGCTTGTGCATCGACGCCTGCAACGAGATCATGGACAAGGTCGGCCGGCCGCAGGGGCTGATCGCCTTCGACACCGACGCCAAGGACGCCGCACGCCGCCGCGGCGAGACGCCGCGCCACCGCTTCCTGCAGCCGCGCACGCTCGTCTATGCCGCGGTGCTGGTGCTCGTCGCCACGATCATGACGGTGGCGCTGGCGCGCCGCGTCACGCTCGAGGTGAGCGTGCTCGCCGACCGCGCGCCGCTGTTCGTGCGGCTGGCCGACGGCGCGATCCGCGACGGCTACACGCTCAAGATCGAAAACAAACGCGTCGAGACGCGTGTCTTCGCGTTGACCGTCCGCGGCCTGGCGGATGCGCTGCTGCACGTCGCCGAGCTTGACGAGCCGCCGGTGCCGGCCGCGCAGGGCACGACGCTGGCCGTCAGAGGCGACGGCATCGGCACGTTCCGCGTCTATCTCCAAGCGCCCAGGAGAGACGAGCCCGAGACCCCCTTCACCTTCGTCGTGCGCGACGCCAAAAGCGGCGAGACGGCGCAATACGACGCCATTTTCCGCGGCCCCGGACAGCAAGGAGCGCGCCGATGAGCTCGTATCGCTGGATCCCCTGGAGCTTTGCCGGCGCGCTTGGCGTCGTCGTCGCCGTCAACGGCGCGCTTGCCTATTTCGCCGTGAGCTCCTCGACCGGGCTCGTGACCGCCCACCCCTTCGAGAGTGGCAACGACTACAACCGCGTGCTCGCCGCCGCCGAGACGCAGGACGCGCTCGGCTGGCACGGCACACTCGCCTTCACCGCCGCGGGCGCCGGGGCCGGCGAGATCGCCGTCGAGCTTGCCGACCGCGCCGGGCAGAAGCTCAGCGGTCTCGCCGTGACCGCGCTCGTCACGCGCCCAGTCGAGCCGCTGCCCGACACCGAGCTGAGGCTGGTCGAGGCCGATGCCGGGCGATACCGCAGTCCGGTCGCGCTGACGCGGCCCGGCCAGTGGGAGGTGCGCGTCGTCGCGCGTCGCGGCGGTGACGTCTTCCAATTCGCCCAGCGGATCGTCGTCAAATGAACGCCCTCATCGAGGCCACGGCGCTTGCGCGCGCCGGCGAGGCCGCGCCCGCACGCTGCCTCCATTGCGGCGAGAGCCTCGCGGGACCGGGCTGGTTCTGCTGCGCCGGCTGCGCCAGCGCCTATCGCCTCATCGGCGAACTGGGGCTGAAGCGCTACTACCGCGGCCGCAGTCTCGATCCCGCCGCGCGCCCGCCGCGCCCGCCCGAGGACGCCGTCGACGCAACTTGCTACGCCGCTGCCTCGCCGGACGGCACCGCTGCGCTCCATCTCATGATCGACGGGCTGCATTGTCCCGCCTGCGTCTGGCTGATCGAGAGCGCGTTGCGCCGTCAGCCGAGGTGATCGAGGCGCGCATCAATCTGACGACGCGACGGCTGCGCCTCGTCTGGCGCGGCGACGGCGCCGGCGCCGCCCCGCTGGTCGGGCTGATCCAGCGCCTGGGCTATCGCGTCGTGCCTTACGATCCCCGGCGCGTCGAGGGCCTCGCCTCGGCCGAGGAGACGCGGCTGCTGCGCGCACTGGCGGTGGCGGGCTTCGCCGCCGGCAATGTGATGCTGCTCTCGGTCGCCGTCTGGGCCGGTTTCGCGGGCGAGATGGGCACCGCGACGCGCGACCTCATGCATTGGGTCTCGGCGCTGATCGCGCTTCCCGCCATCGCCTATGCCGGCCAGCCCTTCTTCCGTTCCGCCGCCGGCGCGCTCGGCCGCGGCCGCACCAACATGGACCTGCCGATCGCGATCGGCGTGACACTCGCCGCCGGCATGAGCCTTTACGAGACCATTATCGGCGGCGCGCAGGCCTATTTCGACTCCTCGGTGATGCTGCTGTTCTTCCTGCTGATCGGCCGCTATCTCGATCTGCGCGCGCGCGGCCGGGCGCGCTCGGCCGCCGAGCAGCTCCTGGCATTCATGGCGCAGCCGGCGACGGTCATCGGCGCCGACGGCGCAGCGCGGCGCGTGCCGGCGGCTTCGGTCGCCATCGGCGCCAGCGTCCTGGCCGCGGCGGGCGAGCGCATCGGCGTCGACGGCACCATTGCCGCGGGCCGCTCCGCCGTGGACAAGAGCCTGATCGACGGCGAGAGCCTGCCCGCCGACATCGCCCCCGGCAGCGCGGTGCTCGCGGGCATGGTCAATCTGCTGGCGCCGGTAACCATCACCGTGACCGCCACAGGCGAGCGCACCTTCCTGGCGGAGATCGTGCGGCTGATGGAAGCGGCCGAGCAGGGCCGTGCCCGCCTCGTCCTCCTCGCCGACCGCGTCGCCCGGCTCTACGCGCCGGCGGTGCACGCCCTGGCGCTCGTCACCTTCGCCCTCTGGCTGCTGCGCGCGCCCTGGCAGACGGCGCTGCTCTATGCCGTGGCCGTGCTCATCATCACCTGCCCCTGCGCGCTCGGGCTTGCCGTGCCGGCGGTGCAGGTGATCGCCAGCGGCCGGCTGATGCGCCGCGGCATCCTGCTGAAATCGCCGAGCGCGCTCGAGCGCATGGCCGCGGTCGACACGGTGGTCTTCGACAAGACCGGCACACTCACGCTCGGCCGCCTGGATCTCGCGGCGCCGCCGGCCGATGGCGAGGCGCTGCGCCTTGCGTCCAGCCTCGCTGCCGCGAGCCGCCACCCGCTGAGCCAGGCGCTGCGCCGGGCCTGCCCCGAGGCGCCCGCGCTGCCGGGCGTCCTCGAGCATCCCGGCGCCGGGCTCAGCGCCGCCACCGCCTTGGGCGAGCTGCGGCTCGGCAGCCGCTCCTTCTGCGGCGTCTCGGCCTCCGAGGATGACGGCTTGCCCGAGATCTGGCTTGCCCGTCCCACCCGGGCGCCGCAGCGCTTCGTCTTTGCCGATGCCCCACGGCCGGATGCGGCCCGCGTGGTCGAGCGGCTGAAGCGGTCGGGAAGGCGCGTGGTGCTGCTGTCGGGCGACCGCCGCGACGCCGTTGCTGCGGCCGCCGCCGCGCTCGGCATCGCCGATTGGCAGGCGGGCTTGGCGCCGGGTCAGAAGGCATCGATCCTCGCCGAGTTTGCCGCGCATGGGCGCAAGACGCTGATGGTCGGCGACGGCCTCAACGACGCGCCGGCACTCGCCGCGGCTTATTGCTCGATGTCGCCGGCAAGCGCCGCCGATGTCAGCCAGACCGCGGCCGATATCGTCTTCCAGGGTCTTTCGCTCGGCGCCGTGAGCGAAGCGCTCGGCGTGGCCGAGCGCAGCCTTGGCCGGGTGCGCGAGAACATCGCCTTTGCCATCCTTTACAACCTCCTCGCC
>JASHRZ010000460.1 GCA_030037055.1 Alphaproteobacteria bacterium | reverse complement strand
TCGGGCCTCGGGCATGAGCGGCCTCCTTGGGCTGCTGATGTCACCCGACGTGCAGCGATTGAGCACGGCGCCGCCGCCTGGGTCAAGCCAGTACGGGAACGCTTGACTGCGCTAGAGTTCTTTCGCAGTGATGCCTCCTAATTCGCTTCGAGTTCATGCCGAGGGACTGACTCATGCCCGAGCTCAAACTTCGATTTCAGATTGACCTGACGAGGCGTCTGTTAGGGCCAAACTCCGAGACAGGACCATTGTTTCACCGGTGGCTGCCAGACGGGAAAAACGATGCCATCGTATTAACTGGTCCCTCCGAGCAAGAGCAGCTAACCGTCTGGTTCGACCGCCAAATGATCGTTGATAACGGCCTTCTTAAGTGGAACAGCAACGGCGCTGGGTTCGATCCATTTATTATGCGAAGGCAATCCAAACTAGCCCGTCTTATTCATGACGGCAGTAGAAAATAAGCGACGGATGTAGCGGAAACCCGCGATTTATCGCATGATTCTGGTGCTAACTCAGTCTCGTGCGATCGATCAAGGAGCGCCACATCCGTCATGGAGCAAGATAGCCTTCTTCCCTTCGATCTTCCAGCCGTGGCAGGCAAGAAGGTGAGCGTTGCCTTCGACGGCGGTCTTCTGTCGTCTGATGCAGGGGTCCTGCTGCTGCGCGGGGTGGAAGAGCGGTTGGGCATCGCCTCGCGGCTGGCGCTCTGCCTGAACGACCGCCGGGCTCGCGACCGCATCGATCACACCGTCGAGGAGATGCTGCGGCTACGGATGTTTGCGATCGCGGCGGGCTATGAGGATGCCAACGACTGCAACAAGCTGCGGCACGATCCGGTGTTCAAGATGGCGGTGGGGCGGGCGCCGGAGAGCGGCGCGGCGCTGTGCTCGCAGCCGACCCTGTCGCGCCTGGAGAACGCTCCGTCGAAGATCGAGATTGCGCGGCTGATGGCAGCGATGGTTGAGCAGTTTTGCGCCAGCTACAGCCGCGCGCCGGCATCGATCATCCTCGATATCGACGACACCTTCGACGCGGTGCACGGCCGGCAGCAGTTGTCGCTGTTCAACGGGCACTATGACGAACGCTGCTTCTTGCCGATCCATATCTACGAGGGGACGAGCGGCAAGCCGGTTGCCGCGATCCTGCGCAGCGGCAAGACGCCGAGCGGGGTCGAGGTGCGCACGATCCTGAAGCATGTCATCGCCCGCATCCGCAGGCACTGGCCGAAGGTCGCCATCCTGGTGCGCGGCGACGGCCATTACGCTCGAGCGGAGGCGATGGGCTGGTGCGAAGCCAATAAAATCAATTACATCTTTGGCTTGGCCGGCAACCCCGTGCTGGCCGACAGGGTGGGGCCGGTCGCCGACGCGCTGTGCGTGCGCCGAGCCGAGCAGGGCGAGGCGAAGCGGCGCACCTGGAAAAAGCTGCGCTACGGCGCCAAGAGCTGGAAGAAGACACGCCGAGTTGTCGCCCGCCTCGAGGCGACGACGCTCGGCCTCGACGTCCGCTACATCGTTACTTCGCTCAAGGGCAGCGCCAAGTATCTCTACGAAATCATCTACTGCGGCCGCGGCCAAGCCGAGAACTTCATCAAGCTGCACAAGGCCCAGCTCGCCTCCGATCGCACCTCCTGCCGCGATCCCCGAGCCAACCAGATGCGGCTGATCCTGCATACCGCCGCCTATTGGCTGCTCCACACGCTGCGCGACGATGCACCGAAGCTCTCCTTGTGGAGGACTGCCGAGTTCGCCACGCTGCGCTTGCGCCTCATCAAGCTCGCTGCCCGCGTCATCGAGGGAGCCGCTCGTATCCGCGTCTGCCTGCCCGCTGCCTGCCCCGACGCGACCATCTTCAGATGGCTCGCCGGGCGCTTCGCTACTTCGGGCCCATGATCCCTGCGGCCGTCTTGCCGCTTTGAGCCAGTCCCGCAACCTCCAACCCTCTACCCAACCAAATCAACCTCCGCGTCGGAACAGACGCCACCCACCATCGCGGCCTTCATTCACAACGCCCGCACCTACACCGCCTGTCACTCCCACTCGTGAATAGGACCGGCTAAGCATCGAAACAACGTAACGTTGGCCTTGATAGCTGGCGGCGACAAGGATCGTCGAGACAAAGCGTCCGGTGCGGCGGTCTTTGACCCTTAGCGTGATCAGGAAGCCAGGTGTCAGGCCAAGCCCAGATACCCAGGCAAAGGTTCGGTTCCAAATCCTCCCCAGAAGGGTAGGTCGCCAGCCTCGGTAAAAGAAGCGCAGGTAGCCGCTTCGTTCGGCCGGATCATCCGTCGCTGGATCGTAGGCGCGCATCGGCCCTCCCACACGCTTCTCGCAGCGACGCGCGACAGTGTCCCTGATCTGGATCAGGCACAGCGAGGCCGGAGGACGGTTTATCCGCAGACGCTTCGATTGGCGCTGACGGTATTTTTCCGCGACAAAGCGGATTGCGGTTCGTGGCGGCGGGTGTCGAAAATCGACCGATCGCTGTCGATAGTCGCTGAAACCCAGAAGATTGCGGATTGCCGAATTGTCCTGTGAAATCAAGAGCACAATTTTCTGACGGATCGTGGAGACGGTTCTTCGTCGCAGGCGGAAAAGATTTGCTTCGAAAGATCAACGCGTTACCATGCATCAGAACAATCGAGTGGGAGTGAGGATTGTCGCCTTTCCTTCTGAATTCCGCATCGATGGCAAAGCTCATCCCTTCCATTTCACCGCGGTACCTTTGATCCATCTTTCCGGAGTTGCCGCGTAGGGCCGCGTCAAGATTTCGAACAAGTGACCATTGGGATCATCGAAGTAGAAGCCACGGCCGCCATAGAGGCGATTTATCTCGCTTGGGCCCGTGCGGTCGAATTCGACGTAATATTTGACGCCTGCCCGCTTGATGCGGGCAAGTACCGCGTCGAATTCCGTCTCGCCGACCAGGAACGCGCAGTGTTGCGGCTGGAAATCCTTTGCCTCGGCGAAGTCGAGGGTGACGCCGTTGCTGAAGCGGATGGGAACGAAATGCGCCCACTCCCGTCCCGCCTCCAGTCCCAGGATTTCCGCGAGGAACCGAGGATGCCCATCGGTCTTTCACCGAGATGGTGAGGTGGTTGAGCTCGACTATTTTGGTCTTGTCGATACCGCATCGCCGGCGCTGATCTTCATCGCCATCGTCCTGTCGCTCATTCCGTACGACATGCAGTACGGGCCACAGGCGGCGCTCATCGCTGAGAGCTTCACGCCGCGGCTGCGCGACAGCGGCTCCTCGCTCGGCTATCGGCTCGCCTCGATGGTCGCCGGCGGCCCGGCACGGCTCATCGCGACGGCGCTCTTCGCCGCTTACGGATCGGCCATCCGCGTCGCGATCTACATCCTGATCTGCGCGATCATGTCGATGCGACGGTCTTCCTGAAGGATTACACCGGCCGCGACATTTCGGCCGAATACGACGGGTAAGAAACCCAATCGCCGCGGTGGCGAGGCGCCAACAGCAGAGGCGCTCAGCCGCTGCCGAGCCGCGTCATGAGGGAGGTACCCGGCAGTCTGCCCGTCACCGCCTCGGTGAGCAGCGCCTCGCGCAGATTGGCGCCGCGCAGATCGGTGCCGCGCAGATCCGCCTGGCTCAGATCGGCGCCGCGCAGATTGGCCGCGCGCAAGCGCGCGGCGGCAAGCATCGCGCCGCGCAGACGCGCCTCGGTGAGGATCGAGCGGTCGAGCCGCGCCGCCGCCAGCAGCGCGCCGCAGAGATCGACGCCGGCGAGGTCGTAGCCGACGAGTTCGGCGCGCTTGCCGCGGCGCCCGCCGCTATGCACCCAGAGTTCGTGCGCCTGCAGCTGGCGCGCCAGCGCTTCCGGCGCAAGCTCCATCGAGGGGACCGTGAGCCCGGCCGCCGCAAGCCGGCCGCGCATATCGCCGCGCAGCGCTGCGCCGGTGAAATCGGCGCCGGCCAGTCTCGCCTCGTCGAGCACGGCATCGATGATCTCCGCCCCACGGAAACGCGCGCCGGTGAGATCGGCGCGGCGCAGCCGGGTGCGCTCCAGCAGGGCGCACTCGAAATCGGCCTGCCGCAACGTCGCCGCGCTGAGATCGGTATCCCGGAGCGCGGCCCGCGCCAGGCGCGTGAAGCGGTGCCCGGACGCCTCGTCTCCGGGCGAGAGATCGGCCTCGGCGAAGCTGCCGCCGGAAAGATCGGCGTCGTCGAGCAAGGCGCCCCACAGCCGCGCGCGTCGGAACACGGCGCCGCGCAGATCGGCGTTGCGGAATGAGCAATCGAGAAACGTCGCGCCCGAGAAGTTCATGCGGCGAAAGTCGAGTCCGGCGAAGTCCCAATTGACCACGGTCGTCGGTATCCGGCCGCGGCGTCCTGGCGCCTCGCCGCTGTGCCATTCACACAAGGAAGCGAGCAGCGCCTGGGTGGCGCGGATTTCACTCGGTCCCTGCTGCGGCGGGCTGTCGACGTTGCTCACGGGATCGTCCCCGCCGATGGTTGGTGATACCGTTGGTACCTGTGGTCTAGGCTGCGGCAAAGCAAATTCTTTCGCCGTGCATTTGCCTAAATTCGCGGTCACGCCCGCGAAGGAAAAAACGACACAAGGACCCGGCGTCGCCACAAATCGGCCAAGGTTTGCCGTCACCATCACACGCTGCGGGAGAGAGCGATGGGACTGTCGAACATGCTGCAATGCGAGCCGAGCCTCGACGATCTGCTTGCCGACGAGATGATGGGCGTGGTGATGCGCAGCGCGGGCACCGATCGGGCCGGGCTGCGTGCGCTGATGCGCGAGGTGGCGCGGTGCCTACCGCCTGAAAGGCTGGACGCGATCAGGCCGCGTTGCGTGTCGCCGCCAGCGCGCTTCTGTCGGCCATCGGCAGCGTCAGCACGGCCTTGAGGCCGGGATTATTGTCCTCGAGCCAGGCCTCGCCGCCATGCAGCTTGGCGACTGCGCGCACCAGGCTGAGGCCGAGGCCGTTTCCGGGCGTGCTGCGGCTGCCTTCGAGCCGCACGAAACGGTCGAACACCGCCTCGCGGCGGTCGGCGGGGACGCCGGGGCCGCTATCGGCGACCTCGACCCGCGCGCTGCCATCGACACCGTGCGCGCGCAGCGCAACGCTGCCGGCGGGCGTGTATTTCAGCGCGTTGTCGAGCAAATTGGCGAGCGCCTGCGACAGCAGGTGGCGGTCGCCATGCACCGGGAGGCGGGCGTCGTTGTCGATGGTGAGCGCCAGCCCCTTCTCGTCGGCGACGGGCTCATAGAGCTCGCCGACCGAGCGGGCGATCTCCGCGAGGTCGACCACCGCCATGGTCTCGCGCCGCGAACCCGCCTCCGCCTCGGCGATGCTCAGCAACGCATTGAACGTGCCGAGCAGCCGGTCGGCCTCGGCGACCGTCTCGCGCAGGGCCTCGGCATAGCGGCCGGCATCGGGCCGCTCGAGCAGCGTCACTTCGAGGCGTGCGCGCAGCCGCGACAAGGGCGTGCGCAGGTCATGCGCGATGTTGTCGGTGACCTGGCGCATTCCCAGCATCAACCGCTCGATGCGGTCGAGCATGGCGTTGAGATTGCCCGCGAGCTGATCGAATTCGTCGCCGCTGCCGGTCAGCGGGACGCGTTGCGTCAGATCGCCGCGGATGATGCGTTCGCTGGTGCGGTTCACCGCATCGACGCGGCGCAGCATGTTGCGCGTCATGAACAGGCCGCCGGCGACGCCGAGCGCCACCGTGAGCAGCGCCGACCAGCCGAGCGTGCGGGTGATGCGCGAGCGGAAGGCCGAGGCGTCGCGCAGGTCGCGCCCGACCAGCAGGCGGAAGCCGTCGGGCAGCACGAAGACCGAGGCGAGCGCGTTGCTCTGAACGGGGCCGTCGCGCGTACGCACCTCGAGGGGGAAGCCGATCCAGCCAGCGCGGATGTGCTGCGCCTGCGGCCAGGCGGAGAGGTTGCCGGCGATCGGGTGGAGCGCGGCGTCGGTGATGAGATAGAGCGTCGACGTGTTGCCGTGCTGGGCAGTGCTGCGAGCATGGATGATCTCGAGCAGCCCCGGCAGCCCGCGATCCTCATATTGCTCGCGCAAGCCGGTGATCTCGGCGTCGATCGTCGCCTCGGTCTGCCGCTCGATGAAATCGGCGGTGGAGAAATAGATGAAGACCAGCAGGGCCAGCACCGAGGCGGCGAAAAGCGCGAGATAGAGCGCGCCGAGGCGGAAGGCGTTGGTGCGCAGCAATCGAACCATGCGCCGGCTCCTAATCCGGGCGCAGGCAATAGCCCGCGCCGCGCACGGTGTGCAGCAGCGGCTTGGCGAATCCCTTGTCGATCTTCTGCCGGAGGCGGCTCACATGCACGTCGATGACATTGGTCTGCGGGTCGAAATGATAATCCCAGACGTTCTCCAGCAGCATGGTGCGGGTGACCACCTGCCCGGCATGACGCATGAGGAATTCCAGCAGCCGGAACTCGCGCGGCAGCAGCTCGATCTCCTGGCCGCCGCGCGTCACCGCGCGCGCCAGGAGATCCATCTCGAGATCGCCCACCTTGAGACGCGTGGTGGCGGTGCTGCCGCCACCGCGCCGCAGCAGCGCCTCGATCCGCGCCAGCAGCTCGCGGAAGGCGAAGGGCTTGACGAGATAGTCGTCGCCGCCGGCGCGCAGCCCCTTCACCCGGTCGTCGACCGCGCCGAGCGCGCTCAGGATGAGGACGGGGGTGCGCACCTCCGTCGCGCGCAGTGCCGCGATCAGGGCAAGCCCGTCCATGCCCGGCAGCATGCGGTCGACGATCAGCGCGTCGTAATGACCCGAGCTCGCCATGAACAGCCCGCTGCGGCCGTCGGCAACCTGATCGACGACGTAGCCGCTCTCCGACAGTCCTTTGGCGATATAGGCCGCCGCCTCGCGGTCGTCTTCGATCACGAGAAGCTTCATCCCGACAGCTCCGTCCGGAACCATAGCCGCAACGCAATTCCCGCGAAAGGGCAACGCCTCGCCGGCGAGGAACCACGCCCGTCTCCGAGTTGCTTGCAACGGGAGAGTTTGTCTTCCGGGGTGCCCCGACATCGCCAGCGGCAGGCAGCGGCTTCAAGCCCGGCGAGGTAACAGGTAATGCCCGGCCGGACGAGTTCAAGCGCCCGGCCTCGATCCTGATCGTTAAGGACGAGGGGCTAGCCGCCAGGCGACATCCAGGAGGTGCTCGGGGTTTCGCGGCGATCTCCATCGTCGGCGCCGGTATGCCCGATCTCGCCCTGGTGGACATCACCCTCGCGGGTCCGATGGACGGCATCGAGGTGGCGCTGCTCGTGCGCCGCCGCTTCAACCTGCCAGCGATCCCGCTCTCCGCGTCGGCAACGGCGAGACCGCGGATCACGCCACTGGCGCGACGCCGCTCGGCTTGCTGGAGAAGCCATTCCGTCCGAGCCAGGCTTTCAACGCTCTTCAGCGCGCGTTTGCCGAGTTCGATCGGTTGCCGCTCTGGCCGCGCCCCTCCGCATAGGCCCGCGGCCAACACGTAGTGATCTTATAATAGATTTCCGTTCTATCGAACTTCTTCTGCCGACCCACAGCAACGCCTCATCCAAGCGGCGGCAAGTCGGGCGGCACGAGCGCCCAGGCGATAGCCTGGTCGAGCCGGCCATGGTCCCAGAACAGCTCCTCGCCGACAAGGAAGCTCGGCGCGCCAAAAATGCCGCGGGCGATCGCCGCTTTGCCGCGCGCAATGAGACGCGCCTTCTTGGCCGCTGCCGCCGCGCGCGCCGGCCGCATCCCGGCCCAGCGCGGATCACCGCGGCGTCGGCGATGTCGCGATCGACGGCGAAATTGGCGTGATAAATGGCACGCGTCAGCTCGGGTCTCCCGCCTTCATCGACGGCAATGAGCGCGGCGCGCGCAGCGAGAAGGCCGTTGCGCGGATAGCTTGAAGGCAGGCGCAGGGCCAGGCCCTCGGCGGCACAGAGCCGCTGCAGGTCGCGCCAGCGGTAGCGCCGCTGCGCCGGGCTCGGATTCCGGAGGGCGAGGGGTCGTTCTGCTTGCAGATCGGGCCGAGCAGGAAAGGTCGCCATTCCTGTCGGATCTTCGATCCCGCCGCCAGCCGCTTGATGCGCGCGGCCGCGAGGTAGGAGTGCGGGCTGGCGAAATCCTCCCAAAACTCGATGACCGCATCTTTCATGCTCGCCTCGCGCCGCGGTTTCTCCTTATCCTGGGCCGATGATGACAGCGATGCTCCAGGACCGCCA
>JASHRZ010000459.1 GCA_030037055.1 Alphaproteobacteria bacterium | reverse complement strand
GTGCCTGGATCAGGAAGAGGTCCTCGGGGTAGCGGATATGTGCGCGCAGATCCGCCGGCATCGCCGCGAGCGGCTTGAACAGGCCGGGGAAGACGCGCCGCCAGGTGGCCAGCACGGGATCGGCGGGATCGGCGACGTAGAAACCCACCGTCCCGTCATAGGCGTCGATGACGATCTTGACAGAATTGCGGATGTAGTTTTCGGCGCCGGAGGGCAGTTTCTGGGCATAGGGGAACCAGCGGCTGGTGGTGTAGGCGTCCTGCATCCAGAAGAGCCGCCCGCTGCTGGCGACGATATAGGGATCATGGTCGAGGCGCAGGAAGGGCGCGATCGCCCGCACCCGCTCCTGGATGTTTCGCCGGAACAGGATGCGGCTTTGCGAGGTGATATAGCCGGTAAGCAGGATGTTCGGGTCGTCGAAATACCAAGCGAAGAGCGTACGCTCCGCCATGCCGCCGATGGCGACCCCGTCGGCGCCGTCATAGTCGGCGTAGACATTGTCCTTGCCCTTGGGATAGTCGAATTCCGGGGTGCTCGTCTTGACGATGACGTAGTTGTCGGGGCCCTGGCCGAAATAGAGCCGCGGCTCCTCGAGCGCGGGGCCGCCTGCGGCGACCGGAGGGATGTCCTTGAGGTAGAGGATCGGCAAGCCCTCGCCGGATTTCTGCGTCACCGGCGACATCACCACGCCATTGCCGTGGGTGAACAACAGATGCAGATTGACCCAGGTCTGGGCGTTCGACGGCAGCAGCGCCGGATCGAGCTCGCGCGCCGACAGCGTGACCTGCTGATAGACGCCGCCGAGGTCGTAGCGGTCGATGTCGACGTCGCGGAACTTGTAATAGGTGCGGATCTCCTGCAGCTGCGCGTAGGTATCCATCAGCGGCTGCCAGTCCCACAGCCGGATATTGTCGATGGTGGGGCGGTTGGCCTGGAGCGACGCGAAAGTAAGGTTCTGCTCGGCCGGGAAAGGCTTGACCGTCACCTGCCGCAAGTCGTAGGCCTCCCGCGTCAGCGCGATGTTGCGCAGCAGATAGGGCGTCTCCAGCGACAGCTCGCTCGGCTTGACATAGACGCGCTGGACCAGCGCCGGGACCACGAGCGCGAGCACGAAGGAGCCGCCGAAGACCGCGAGCGCGGCGGCGGCCGGGATGCGATAGCTGCGCCATTGGACATTGGCCGCCGAGGCAAAAGCGGCGACGGCAGCGACGGCCATGAGCAGCCGCAGCACGGGCAGCTCGACATGGAGGTCGGTGTAGCCCGCTCCGACGACGACGCCGTTGTCGCCATAGAGCAGGAGGAAGCGGTCGAGCGCGTAGGACCAGGCCTTGAGCGCGAAGAAGAGAGCGAGCAGTGCCGAGCCATGCGCGATGGCGGCAGACGACACGCGCGGCGGCCGCCGGCCGAGGGCGATGTCGCCGCTCAGCCCGTAGACCGCGCCGGCGACCAGCGCGCTCAGGAAGAGCGTCGCCATTAGCCAGTTCTTAAGCGTGACATAGGCGGGCAGCGAGAAGAGATAGAAGCCGATATCCTTGCCGAAGACGGGATCGCTCTCGCCATAGGGCACCTGGCGGAGGAAGCGCAGCGCCACCTCCCAATTGCCGCTCTCGCTCGCGGCGACGATTAGGCCGAGGACGAGCGCCGAAGCCCAGATGACGAGGCGCCAAGGAAGATGCGGGGCGGCCACGCCGAAGAGTTCGGGTAGGGTCTCGGGCAAGCGGCCGAAGGCGGCGGCGCCGGGCTCGACCAGACCGATCCGCCATGGCCCGCGCCGCCCGGCGGCGCGATAGGCGAGCCCGGCCGACAGCAGCAGCGCGGCCGCGGTGATGAGGAACACCGCGAGGAAGAGCGCGGCCTTGGCGCCGAGCATCGTCCAGAAGACGGAGCGATAGCCCAGCGAGGAAAACCAGAGAAAGTCAACCAGCGCCTCGCTGATCAGCTGCAGCGCGATCAGCGCGGTGATGATGACGGCAACCGCGACGGCGACGCTTTTCCAGCGCATCGCGCACCTCCCTCCTGCGACCGCCGATCGATGCCCGGCGGTGATCTTGCTCCCTTATCGGGCGCACCGCCATTGCCGCGCAAGCCGGGGCCTCCGAAGCGCGGGGCGTCGCGCCTCATCCCGGGCCGGCGCGGTCAGTGCAGGCCGCTGTCCTGCCGCCGGCCGGACCCGCTTGCCTGCCCGGCGGCAAGCCGCCGCCGGAGATCGGCGATGAGCCCCTCACTGTTGGGCAAGTGCGGCGCTTCGGTGTCGAGGATGCGGCGGAGGATGCGTCGCCGCAGCCCCTCGATATCGACGCCGCGGCACGCCTCGGCGCCGGCGCTGTCGCGGACAAGGTCGACCAGGCGGTCGGCCGCCTGCAGCCGTCCCATGAGGTAGTCGTGTTCCCGGTAGCGCCGCGAAAAGAAAGCCGCGAAATGCATCAGCCCCGCGCCTTTGAGCGCGAGGGGAACGCCGAAGGTCTTCAGCGTTCGCGCGTCTTCGGGGCTCATGCGGTCGACGAGGATCTCCTCGAATTCTCCGGCGTCCCGCCAATTGGCGACCGACAGCGCCAGCACGTCCCAGAAGGGGAATCCGAGATGGTTGACCAGCGCCTCGCGCCGTGCGCGGTCCGGCCAGAGGGCCGGATCGAGCGCGGCGAGTGCGGCGTCGATCTCGCCGGTGCAGCGGTCGAGGTCGAGCTCTTCGCCGATCCGCAGCGTCAGTTCGTCGATGCTTTGCGCCGACGCCGCGACGAAGGCCTGCGGAGCATCATCGCCGCGCTCCGAGCCGGCCTTTGCCGCCGGCCCGGCGAAGACGGCGCGGGCGCGCGCGCGCGTCTCGGCCGAGAAGTATTGGGCGGTCTCGCGGCGCCGCT
>JASHRZ010000458.1 GCA_030037055.1 Alphaproteobacteria bacterium | reverse complement strand
AGTTCGGCGAGGCGCTGTGCGCCTGCATCGAGCCCGAGCCGGGGGCGCGGCTCGGCGAGGCCGAGGTGGCGACGTTCCTGCGCCGGCGGCTCGCCGACTTCAAGGTGCCGCGAGTGATGCGCTTCGAGACCGGGCTGCCGCGCGAGGATTCCGGCAAGATCATGAAGCGCAAGCTGCGCGATCCCTACTGGGCGGCGGCGGGGCGGAGGATCTAGGGCACACGACAGAAGTGCCTGAGACAGCGCACGAGATCGTCGGGTTTCGTAGAGTGTATTTTTTTCCTGCGGTAAGACCCCTGTCACCATCATCGCGTAATCGCAAATTCAAGCGAAGGAGTTATTCCGGAAGCGGCGCTAGGCTCTTGAGCAACCATCCGGCGAAGGCCGCGGGGCGCTTTAGGTCAGCCAGCATGAGCACAGCACTTTTTGAACTTTTTGCCAGAGCCGCAGGGACAAGGAGCGTTTCTGCCGATTTTTGGCGCGACGCGGAGCGCATGTGTCACGCGCTCGGTACGAAGGTTCCCGTCTCGTCCGGCACGCCGCTCGCGCCAGAAAGCGGCGATGCCCGTGACGCAGCTGGGAAACATCGCAGGCGCCTCTTCCCTGATCTCGTTTTCGCCTTCGGCATCGAGGCCGAGCGCCGACTCGCCATTCTCATCGGAAAGTGGACCGGCATGTGCTCCTTTGCGTCGAAGAGCGGGTACCGCTGGCATCCCTGTTTCGGCTGGAAGGTCCGCATCCGGCAGGTTGAGGAGCGGGCGGATGGCCGATATGTCAGGGCACAAGATCCGGCTGGGGTATTGATGGCCAACTGGATGCTCGACCCGCTGGCCTGTGCCGCAATGACGGTTGGTCCGCCACGGGTCGATTTCGCCACGCTGATAGAGCCGGACAAGCTGCCGATTGAAGCCCGCCTGAACAAAGTCTCCTCAGAAGAGACCGCAAACGTTTAGGAGGAGCACGATGAAGTCGCTTGAAGAGGCGTCAGTGCCGCCGGATCACCGCCAGCCCTTGGCACGAGCGATCTGTTCGGTAAGCGGTTACCGTAATTTGCCATTGCATGAAAAAGTCAGGCGGCTCAGTCGCTTCTGTACGCCTTGAAGGAGAGGAATGCGCCGACCACCAAAATTACCAGCGCAACGATGGGCATGACGGCGGCGTTTTGAACCGCGCCCATCGCGAGTCCAGCGAGCCGGGTGGGAAAAAGGATGCGCGAGAGGCCGCTCAACAGCGCGAGCCAGCCGAGCACCGTGACCACAACGGGCCAGCCGGCCGTCCACCGATTGTGAAAATACACGATCGCAAGTCCCGCCACGAATAACGGATAGCCCGCCACGAAGACGAGCGCCGGGTTGTGGAAGGCCTGGTCGACCATGGCCGGCCAGGCGTCGAGATTGAAAAAAATCGAGACAGCGCTGGCGATGAGCGTGGGACCGAGCAGGGCCGCAATCGTCTTCGAAGTCGGCATGACTCTACCTTTCCCATCAAACCGTCCCGAGCATGACGCGCTTGGTCAGGCTGCCGTAGAGCTCGGGCCGGCGCTGCGCCAACAGCGGGTAGCGGCGGCGGATCTCGTCGACGAAGCCGGGATCGATGGTGGCACAGAGGGCGGTCTCGGCGTCCGATGCGGTGGCGGCGATGACGCCCCAGGGATCGACCACCATGCTGCGGCCGACGAAAGCGATCCCGGATTCGGGCTCGATGCCGTACTGCCCCGACGCCACGACCCAGACTTGGTTCTCCGCGGCGCGGGCGCGCAGGAAGAACTCCCAATGGTCGAAGCGCGGGCTCAAAAAAGCGGAGGCGCAGACGATGATCCGCGCCCCTTTGAGCGCCAGCTCGCGGTAGATCTCCGGGAAGCGCAGATCGGAGCACACGGAGAGGCCGACCGGACCGAGCTCGGTCTCGAACACCGGCAGCGTGTCGCCGGCCTTCACTTTGTCGCTTTCGCGAATTCCGCCCTTGATGTCCTCGCGATCAGGCGCGTCAAAGAGATGCGTCTTGCGATAGGCGCCGAGGATGCCGCCATCCGGCCCGAGCAGCGCACAGGTGTTGTAGTAGACGCCGTTGCCGGCATCTTCGTAGGTCGAACCCGTAACGTACATGCGGTACCGCCGCGCCAGCTCAGCCAGGCGATCGGTGGTCGGTCCCGGTATGGGCTCGGCGATCTCGCGATAGGCGGTCTTGGTGCTGTAGCCGAGGCCGGTCCATACTTCCGGCAGCACGACCAGCCGCGCCCCGCGTTCGCCCGCGCGGCGCACCAGCCCCAGGGCCTTGCGCACCGTCGCTTCCTTCGCGCCGTCGACCGCCGTGAACTGGGCGCAGGCGACGGTGAAAGCCTTCTCCGACATGATCGTTCTCCCGACAGCAGTCTTGCCGGCAAAGCTAGACCGCAGAAAGCGGCGCGTGCAAGGCGCGGCGGCTCTTGGCCAAGCCGTGGCCCCAGAACGGGTCGGAGTGGGAAGGCGTCCGTGGCGCATCTCGGTCGGCTCGATGGAGCGCGGCCTGCCGGCCAAGCCGGCCTTGCGCTCCAACCGCCTTCGCCATCCGCCGTTTCCGCAGCGGCGCGTCAGCGCGGCCGCCTCATTTGGGCTGCTTCGCCCGCGAGTCGCGAACGCGCCGTTCGTACTCGGGTATCTGGGACACCCATTGCGCGGTCTTTTCAGCACCGAGCCGCGGCGTGACCTTGGTTTCGATATATTCGACGAAGTCCTGGCTCACGCGCATCAACCCGTCCCACCAGATCTCGCCGGGCGCGGTGTGATACATCATGATTTGCGTCGGACGCACGCCGATGGCGCCGATGTTGCGAATCGTGATCGTGTCTTCCGGGGTGTAGACGCCGGCTTCCTGAAGGGCCTTCTCGACATCGAAGGTCATCGCGCGAATGTGGTCGAGCATATAGATCGAGCTGTCGGCGACGGCGAAGAAGTTGCCGGTCCACTGGTTGGAATGACATTGTTGGCAAACCGCCATGGCGCGCTTGCGATTCTCGAGCCCGTCGCTGGGATAGCTGATCGGGATTTTCGTTGCGCCCTCGCTGTCCCTGTCGACCAGGCTCACGCCGGATCTCGGGTCGACCTTGATCCAGACCTCGCCGACGGGGTGCAGCATGCCTTGCTTGCGAATGAACGTTGTGCGCCAGGAACCGAACTTCCACATGGAAATCGTGGCCGGGTCATGGGTCGGCGGATAGATCATGATGCCGGCGTCGTAAGCCGCGCCCATGTGGCAGGTCGCGCAGGTCGGACCATAATATTCTTTGCCCGGCACCGCTGGGCTCTTGGCGTGATCCGCCTTCTGCTGCGTCGAGAAATAGATGCCGCCGTGAAGCGACCTGAAATAGGCTTCGAGGTTCGGATGATCTTCTGACTCATGGCAGCGGCCGCAGGTATGCGGGCTGCGCGCAACCGACAGATCCTTGCTGTGCGCGCTATGGCAGGCGGCGCAGCTGCCGCGCGGGCCGTCCGGATTGACGCGACCCGCTCCATTGGTGGGGTAGGTCTCCGGGAAGAAGGTGACCGAGGTCTTGGTCCTTTCCTTGATCTTGACGGTCGAGCCGTGACACCAGAGACAGCCCCAATCGGCGAAAACCTGTATCGAATCCTTGATCGATTTCTGCGGCTGATCGAGGCCCTTGGGATAGCTGCCCCACTGCAAAGCGGAATTGTTCTTGAGATCGGGCCAATACTTTTCCTCGACCGCCTTGCCCTG
>JASHRZ010000041.1 GCA_030037055.1 Alphaproteobacteria bacterium | reverse complement strand
GAACGGCGCCGACATCTCCATGCCGATGGCGAAGCCGCCGGCGACGCTGCGCGCGATCATGTCGGAGAGGTCATCGAGCGGCGGCATCGCTCCCGGCGCGAAGACGGCGTAGCTGTCCACCACCGCGCGCAGCAGCAGGTGATGCAGGTCGGTGAGGAAGATCAGCAGCACCCCCATCACGCCGTAGAGCGAGCTGATGAGCGTGCCGGTCGCCGCCGCCGTCGGGTTGAAGATCTGCGCCGCGGAGAGGCCGAGCTGGAGCGAGACGATGGTGCCGGCGATGTCGAGCGCGCCGAGCAGAATGCGCGCCACCGAGCCGAGGAAAAGGCCGATCATGGCCTCGCTGCCGACGGCGACGACGAGGCGCATCGCGCTCGCCGGCAGCGGCGGCAGGCTCGGCCCCAGCACCGGCGTCAGCAGCGCCGAGATCAGCACCGCCAGCAGCAGCCGATAGCGCTGCATCACGTAGAACTCGCCGATGCCGGGCATCAGCATCATCGCCGAGCCGACCCGCGCGAAGATCAGCGCCGCCGCGAAGACATTGGCTGGCAGCAGCTGCTCGAGCATCGCTGTCGCGTACCGACTGTCAGCCCCACCTCACCCCAACCCTCTCCGCCCCCGGGAGCGGAGAGGGAGGGACCCGCGCAGCGCAAGGGTGAGGTGGGGGGTGACGATCTCGAGCGCCGTTTCAAGCATTTCCGGTTCCGGGCATTATCCCGAGATAATCCGGCCGACGAGCGACTGGGTGAAGTCGGTCAGGGTCGAGATCATGAACGGCAGCAGCACCAGCAGCGACACCAGGATGACCAGCATCTTCGGCACGAAGGTGAGGGTCATCTCCTGGATCTGCGTCAGCGCCTGCAGGAAGGAGATGGCGAGGCCCACGGCGAGCGCCAGCAGCATCACCGGCCCGCCGAGCTTGAGCGCGACGACGACCGTCTCATGCGCGAGGTCGATGGCCTCCGGGGCGGTCATCAGATCGACAGCTTGGAGATGTCCTGATAGGCCGATATGACCTTGTCGCGCACCGCGAGCACCGCCTGGAGCGCGATCTCGGCGTTGTTCACCGCCTCGGTCACCGCGGTAAGGTCGGCCTTGCCGGTGACCGCCTGCAGGCTTTGCGCCTCGCCGGATTTGAGCGCACTCACCGCGTCGCCCGCGGCCTGCTGCAGCAGGTCGGCGAAGCCGTCGCCGCCCGCGGCGGGGGCCCCCGCGGACCCGGCGCCGGTCATCTTGCTGGCGGTGGCGTAGGCAGCGGCGGCGGTGGAGACGGTCGCGACCATGGAGGATCCTTTCCGGGGAATGCGCCTGCGCTCAGCTGCGCAGCAAGTCGATGGTGCGGCTGATCATCGTCTTGGCCGCGGCGATGGTGTCGAGATTGGCCTGATAGCTGCGCTGCGCCTCGTGCATGTCCATCAGCTCCATCAGCGGGTTGACGTTGGGCTTCAGGACGTAGCCCTCGGCGTCGGCGCCGGGATTGCCGGGATCGTAGCTGCGCTCGAACGCGCCGCCGCCGGGCATGATGTGCGCCACCTTGATGGTGGTGGCGCCGATCGACTTGTCGAGCACGCTCTTGAAGGTGACGACCTGGCGGCGGTAGGGCTCGCCGCCCGGCATCTGCGCGGTGGATTGGGCGTTGGCGAGATTCTCGGCGATGACCCGCAGTCGCGTGCCTTGCGCGCTCATGCCGGCGAAGGAGAGCTGGAGCGAGGTCTGGAGATCCATGGCGCGTCAGTCCTAACTGCTGCTGCCGTGGCCGAGCGCGAGCTTGATGAGCCCGAGCTGCTGGCGATAAAGGCTGGTCGTCAAGGCGTAGTCGTTGGCGGTGTCGGAGATCTTCATCATCTGGTCCTCGAGCTGCACGGCATTGCCGTTGGGCGCGCGCTCGGAGGCTTTCTGCGGCGTGATCTTGAAGCTGCCGGCAGCGCTCGCCGGGATGATGTGGCCGGGCGAGGTCACCGCCATGGGCAGGCGCGACGCCGCGCCGGAGACCAGCTCACCGAAGCTCGGCGGCGCCACGTCCTTGGCGGTGTAGCCGGGCGTGTCGGCGTTGGCGACGTTCTGCGCCAGCACCGATTGCCGCTCGCCGAGCCAGCTCATGCGCCTGGTGATCGCTTCGAGCAGCGGAATCTTGCTGATATCCATGGCCTTCCTTGTGCGGCCGCCGAGGAGCCGGAATCTTCGCGGATTCTAATTAATAACCGGTAAAGTCCCGGGCATTTTGCCGGAAGCCCAGATAGTTAACGCGGAGGCCGGCAAACTGCGCCTACCCTGGCTCGGGCGGCGACGCGCTGCTCCGCCTGCGCCTCGGCGATCTCGGTTCAGGCGATGGAATAGCCGAACCAGCCCATCGTCTTAGGAATTGTCCGGAGAAGCGCGGCAACCATTAATTAAGCATGTCCGGGGCAGGATGGGGCTCCGCTCCGCCCCTGCCGGAAGGATTGCCTTGTCGAACCCCCGCCCCTCGCCCGAGCGCAGGCCCGTCGCCGTGGCGCTGCACCACGACCGGCGGCAGGAAAAGGCGCCGCAGGTCGTCGCCAGCGGCCGCGGCGCGCTGGCCGAGCGCATCCTCGCGCTCGCCTTCGCCCACGGCGTCAAGGTGCGCGAGGACGGCGACCTCGCCGAGATCCTCGCGGCAGTCGAGATCGGCCAGCAAATTCCGCTGGCCGCCTTCGCCGCCGTCGCCGAGATCCTGTTCTACATCTACCGCGCCAATGAGCGGCAGGCCGCCGCCGGCGGCGCGCCGTGAAGCCCGAGGCGCGGCTCGCTGAGATCGCCGCAGCGGTCGCCGAAGCGCGCCGCGCGCTCGCCGACGGCGCGCTCATCGATGTCGCCGGCCTGGACGTGGCCGTGAGCGAGCTGTGCGAGGCGGCGCCTTCGCTTTCCGCGGCCGCCCGGCCGGGCTTCGCCCGCGCGCTGATCGCGCTCGCCGACGCGCTCGACGAGCTCGCCGCCGACATCACTCGCCAGAGCGAAGCGGCGCAGCGCCAGCGCGCCAGGGACGCCTATGGTTCAGAAGGGCAGCGCTGAGCCATGGGGTTCGAAACCTATTGGCGTTTCCTGCTGGCGCTCGGCTTCGTCGTCATGCTCATCGCGCTCTGCGCCTGGCTCGCGCGCCGCCTCGGCCTCGCCGGCCGCCTTGTCGCCGCCGGCGGCAAGCGGCGGCTCGCCATCCTCGAAGTGCTGCCGCTCGACGGCAAGCGCCGCCTCGTGCTGCTCAAGCGCGACGACGTCGAGCACCTGCTGCTGCTGGGCCTGCACAGCGACCTCGTCATCGAACGCGGGAGTGCCGGGAATTTCTCCGGCATGATCGAGGGGGGAGCGCCGTGAGCCGCCGCATCTGGCGGCTCACGGCGCTTGCCGCGGTCTTGCTCGCGCTCTCCGCCTCTTCGGCGCTGGCGCAGGCGCTGACGCTCGATCTCGGCGGCGAAGGCGGCACCAGCACCGGCCGCATCCTGGAGCTCGTGGCGCTGCTGACGGTGCTGAGCCTGGCGCCGGCGATCCTGGTCACCGTCACCTCCTTCACGCGCATCATCGTCGTGCTGTCCTTCCTGCGCAACGCGCTCGGCATGCAGCAGACGCCGCCCAACATCGTGCTGATCAGCCTCGCCCTCTTCCTCACCGGCTTCATCATGGCGCCGACGCTGGAGAAATCCTACGACGACGGCATCGCGCCGCTCATCGCCGAGAAGCTGCCGGAGCAGGAGGCGCTCACCCGCGCCGCCGCGCCGCTGCATGACTTCATGACGGGGCATGTGCGCAGCCAGGATCTGCAGCTTTTCGCCGGCATGGCCAAGATCGAGACCGTCGCCGAGGCCAAGGACGTCCCCTATCGCGTGCTGGTGCCGGCCTTCATGATCAGCGAGCTGCGCCGCGCCTTCGAGATCGGCTTCCTGCTCTTCCTGCCCTTCCTCGTCATCGACCTCGTCGTCTCCTCGATCTTGATGTCGATGGGCATGATGATGCTGCCACCTGTCACCATCTCGCTGCCGTTCAAGCTCATCTTCTTCGTGCTGGTCGACGGCTGGTATCTCGTGGCGGGCTCGCTGGTGCAGAGCTTCGGCCCGAGTTAGTTTTTCCGCTTCCCTCTTCTTCGGAGCCGAGGCTGCCATGTGCTGTCCCTGCCGTTCTCTGCTGCTTGTCGCGAGCCTGCTGCTGCTTCCTCCGGCCGTGCCGGCGCTCGCCCAGGAGGCACCGCGCCACGCGCCGGCCGAGAAGCCCG
>JASHRZ010000457.1 GCA_030037055.1 Alphaproteobacteria bacterium | reverse complement strand
CAACCGCGGCGTCACCGACATCGCCGCCATGACGACGCTGTCGAAGGCGTTCCGCGCCGCGCTCGCCGAGCGCTACACCGTCGGCCGGCCGGCAGTGGCCCGGGCGCTCACCTCGCTCGACGGCACGCGCAAATGGCTGCTGCGCTTTGCCGACGGTCAGGAAGTGGAATGCGTCCACATCCCCGAGGAGGATCGCGGCACGCTCTGCGTCTCCTCGCAGGTCGGCTGCACGCTGACCTGCAAATTCTGCCATACCGGCACCCAGCGTCTCGTGCGCAATCTCGGTGCAGCGGAGATCGTCGGCCAGGTCATGCTGGCGCGCGACGCGCTCGGCGAATGGCCCTCGCCGCAAGACGATCGCCAGCTCACCAACATCGTGCTCATGGGCATGGGCGAGCCGTTCTTCAATTACGACAATGTGGCGCAGGCGCTGAAGATCGTCATGGATCACGAAGGGCTGTCGCTGTCGCGACGGAAGATCACGCTCTCGACCTCGGGCATTGTGCCGATGATCCGCCGCTGCGGCGCCGAGCTCGGCGTCAACCTCGCGATCTCGCTGCATGCCGTGACCGACGAGCTGCGCGACATCCTGGTGCCGATCAACAGGAAATACCCGCTGGCCGAGCTCATCGAGGCGTGCCGCACATATCCCGGCTCGAGCAATGCGCGGCGCATCACCTTCGAATACGTCATGCTCAAGGGCGTCAATGACAGTCCAGCCGAAGCGCGCGCGCTGGTGCGGCTCATCGCCGGCGTTCCTGCCAAGGTGAACCTGATCCCGTTCAATCCCTGGCCCGGCGCGCGCTATGAGCGCTCGAGCACGGCGGCGATCAAGCACTTCTCCGACATCGTCAACGCCGCGGGATACTCTTCGCCGGTGCGCACGCCGCGCGGCGAGGACATCATGGCCGCTTGCGGCCAGCTCAAATCCGCCAGCGTCCGGCGACGCCGCAGCGCGCTCAGCGAAGAGCCGGCGGCGGCCGAGCCTGCCTAAGCACCGGCACGTCGCGGGAGAGCCCGCCCCTTTCTCGGCCGACGGCGGCGACGCACAGCACTTCCAGCGCCCCTAACGGGACTTTCACGAAAATATTTTAATGCCGCGGCAATCGCCGCGTTAGCTGGCGCGGTCAATAGTTGCCTGCGCGGCAACCGGCCGCACGCTTTGCCTTGGGAGGCCCGAGATGCGAAAGGAAATTTTGCGTAGCGCTTCGTTCCTGCTCCTCGCCGCGCCGCTGTTGCTGGCCGCATGCGCCAGCCAGACGCCGGCGGCGACCAGCGAAGCGTCCTCGGCGGTCGCGACTGCCAATCAGAGCAAGACCGAAGCCGAGAAGGCGCTGCAGACCGCACAGCAGGCGCTGCAGACCGCGCAAGAGGCCGAGCAGGAGGCGCAGGCGGCCAATCAGCGCGCTGACCAGATGTACAATCGCAGCCTGCAGAAATAAACGCCATTCGCCGGCAAAGGATCGCCGGAGGACTCAGCGATGAGACGGCGGGGTAGCCGGCGCCGGGAGCACGTCCGGCTGCGGCTGGGCGCGCTCTTCGCCGAGCAAGTGGCGCCGGCGCGGCGGCGGCTGTCCTGTTTTCCGCCGGGCGGCGACAGGGTCGAGACCTTCCCCAGCGGCATCGCCAGCAAGGACTCCCCGGCGGGCGAGATGCGAATCGTCGCCAAATTGGCCGACCCCGCCTGGTCCCGCCCGCTTCGATCCGCGCCGAACGGCCGGACCTTCCGCCGCTCGTGCCGGCAGGCCGCGACAACCCGCTGGCGCGTTTGAGCTGCGGCTCGGCTGGCCCCGCTACCTCATCCACGGCACCAACAAGTCCGACCGCGTCGGCCGCAATGTCAGCCGTGGCTGCCTCCAGCTTTGTCCCGAGGACATCGGTTCTACCGTGAGGTCGCGCAGGGGACTGGGGACGCCGGTGCGGGTTACCCGGAGGAAAGCCGGATGAAATAGGCGGGCGACAGGCTGCTGCTCGAGATCCACGCCGAAAAGGCGCGAGCCGATGCGCTCGACGAAGGGCTCGCCATGACGCCGAAGCGACCGGCGGGACTGGTCGCGCATCGTCGCGGCGGCCGGCGATCGGCTCGGCCGCGTCGACTGGGCCGCAGTCCGCCGCGGCGCGCTCGCACGCGACGGCATCCCCGTGGCGATCACCGGCCCGATCGACACGTCCTGTATGTCTCGCAGGGGCGAAGCGCAGGGGTCTAGCGAGGCTCCATGCCGACAACGACCTCCCGCTGGGCGAACCTTACTTGCGCGATACCATCACGGGATGGGTCGCGAGGGCTTCCGCCCCTGCAAGCATGTTCGATACGCGAGAGCGCACATAGATCCAGCCGTTCTCATGCGCACGATCGCCAAATTCAACGAGAACGGCACGTCGCCTGGGGACCTCAGACGGAGTCGATAGGACAACATCGCGCACGCCCCTCGCCAATCGTGTTGACGGTGGCACCGGCTTCGTAGGACGATCTGCCCGCGGTCGGTCGGCGATGGTTGAGTCGAGTTGTCGCGGCCTTGCTGGCGTGACCGCATGGGAGGCAAATCATGAAAAGTCACTGGTTGGCATTGTCGGCGCTCGCGGCCGCGTTGGCGCTCGCCGCACCAGCGGCGGCGCAGAAGAACTATGGGCCGGGCGTAACCGATACTGAGATCAAGATCGGCCAGACCATGCCTTATAGCGGCCCCGCGTCCGCCTATGGCACTATCGGAAAGGCGGAAGCCGCGTACTTCGCAATGATCAACGAGCAGGGCGGGGTGAACGGGCGCAAGATCAACCTGGTGTCACTCGACGACAGCTATAGCCCGCCCAAGGCGGTGGAGCAGACGCGGAAGCTGGTGGAGCAGGAGGGCGTGCTGTTCGACTTCGGCCCGTTGGGCACGCCGACGAACACGGCGATCCAGAAATACTTGAACGATCGCAAGGTGCCGCAGCTCTTTGTCGCTACCGGTGCCACCAAATGGGGCGATCCCGAGCATTTCCCCTGGACCATCGGCTGGCAGCCCACTTACCAGACAGAGGGGCATATCTTCGCCAAGTATCTCCTCCAGGAGCGGCCGAACGCGAAAATCGCCATCCTCTACCAAAACGATGACTACGGTAAGGACTACGTCAAGGGCCTGAAGGACGGCCTTGGAAGCAAAGCCGCCAACATGATCGTCACGGAGGCGACCTACGAGACCTCCGACCCGACCATCGATTCCCAGATCATCCAGCTGCAGGCTTCGGGCGCCGACGCGTTTTACAATGTTACGACGCCGAAATTTGCCGCGCAGGCGATCCGCAAGACCTATGACATCGGTTGGAAGCCGCTGCAGCTGCTGAATTCGGTCTCCGCTTCGGTCTCGGCGGTGCTGCAGCCGGCGGGGGTCGAAAAATCGATCGGCGTCATCTCGCTGCTCTATTTCAAGGACCCGACCGATCCGCAATGGCACAACGACAAGGGCTATCTCGACTGGCTCGCCTGGATGAAGAAATACTATCCCGACGGCAATCTGGAGGACGGCTTCAACGTCTACGGCTACAACGTGGCGCAGGGGCTGGTGCAGGTGCTGAAGCAATGCGGCGACCAGCTCACCCGCGAGAACATCATGAAGCAGGCGGCGAGCCTCAACCTGCAGCTTCCGATGCTGCTGCCCGGCGTCAAGGTCAGCACCGGGCCGACGCAGTTCTTCCCGATCCGCGAGATGCAGCTCGCGCGCTTCGACGGCAAGATCTGGCAGCTCTTCGGCAAGGTGATCGAGTCGGAATAGCCGAGCACCGCTCCTTCGGCGGCGGTCTTCCCTGCGTGGAGCCGCGGTTCTTGTCCTGCGTGACAAGGACCGGGCCGCCGTCGGCGACGACGGCCGCGCGCCTAAAGGATCTTGAGCACCGCCTCGGGCGGGCGGCCGAGGGCGGCGCGGGCGTCGGCGACGACGATCGGTCGCTCGATGACGATGGGATGCTTGACCATGCCGGCGATGATCGCATCGTCGGATAGGCCGGGCTTGTCGAGGCCCGCTTTCTTCGCCTCCTTCGCACGCAGCAGTTCGCGCGGCCTCATCCCGAGCAGACGCAGCAGGCGCTTCAGCTCGGCCTTGTCGGGCGGCGTCTTCAGATACTCAACGATGCGCGGGCGGATGCCCTTCTTCTCCAGCAGCGCCAGAGTGGCGCGCGACTTGCCGCAGCGCGGGTTGTGGTAGATGGTGACGCTCATGGCCTCTCTCTCGATCGCCGCTCGCCTGCGCGCGCATGATAGGCAGGAGCGGCGCGGAGGAACAAGCGATGCGGCTCTGCTTCATCGGCGACAGCCTGGTCAACGGCACCGGCGATCCCACCGGCCTCGGCTGGGCCGGCCGCGTCACGGCCGCCGCGTGCCGGCGCGGCCACGACCTCACCTCCTACAATCTCGGCATCCGCCGCGACACCAGCGCCGACATCGCCCGGCGCTGGCACGAGGAAACGGCGCGACGGCTGCCCACCGGCATTGACGGCCGCCTCGTCTTCTCCTTTGGCGGCAATGACTGCGTGCGCGACGACGGGGCGCCGCGGCTTGCCCAGGAAGCTTCGCTCGTCAACGCCCGCGCCATCCTCGGCGCGGCCAAGGCACGCCATCCAACGCTGATGCTGGGTCCGCCGCCGCTGCCGCTGGACGATGCCGACGCGCGCATCGGTGCGCTGTCGCGCGCGCTCTCGAGGCTCTGCGGCGAGCTTGCCATCGCCTATCTCGATCTCTACACGCCGCTCAAGGCGATCGGGCTGTGGCGGCTCGAGCTCGCCATCGGCGACGGCGCCCATCCCGGCGCTGCCGGCTATGCGCTGATCGCCGAGCTGGTGGAAGGATGGCCGGCCTGGCGGCAGTGGCTGCCGTGAGCGATCAGGCGGAGGGAGCGACCAAAGAGCTGCGGCACTCGGCCATGAAGGTCTCGAGCGCCGCCGCTTGGTCGGGCGACAGGCGCAGGCCGAGCTTCGAGCGGCGCCAGAGGATGTCGGCCGCCTCCTCTGCCCATTCGCAGCGCATGAGATAAAGCACCTCGGCTTCGCTCAGCCCGCCACCGAAATCGCGGCCGAGATCCTCCATGCCGGCGGCGTCGCCGAGGACCGCGCGCGCCCTGGTGCCATAGGCGCGCGCAAGGCGGCGGCACTGTTGCGCGTCGAGCCAGGGATAATCGCGCGCAATCTCCGCCATCAGCGCCTCGAAGCCCTGAACCGGAAAGTCGCCGCCCGGCAGCGGCACCTGGCCCGACCAGTCGCGCCGCGCGCGCGCAGCCGCGGGCAGATAGGGCTCGAGCTTCTCGAGCGCATGCTGGGCGAGGCGCCGATAGGTGGTGATCTTGCCGCCGAAGATCGACAGCAGCGGCGCGCCGCGGAGATCGAGCTCCAGCACGTAATCGCGCGTCGCGGCCTGCGCCTTGCTCGTCCCGTCATCGTAGAGCGGGCGGACGCCGGAATAGGTCCAGACCACGTCCGCCGGCGTTACCGGGGCGGCGAAATACGCGCTCGCTGTGCGGCAGAGATAGTCGATCTCCGCTGCCGTCGCCTTCGCCTCAGCGGGATCGCCGACATAGTCGGTGTCCGTGGTCCCGATCAGCGTGAAGTCGCCTTCGAACGGGATGACGAAGACGATGCGGTCGTCGGCGTTCTGGAAGAGGTAGCAGCGGTCGTGCTCGTAGAGCCGGCGGACCACGATGTGCGAGCCCTGGACGAGCCGGACATGCACCGGCGCGTTCCGTCCCTCAGTCAGCGCGAGCACCTCGCCGACCCAGGGACCAGCGGCGTTGACCAGGACTCGGGCGGCGATCGTCGCGGCCTTGCCGCCGCGCCGCCGGTCCTCAGTGGTCAGTTGCCAGCAAGAGGCGTCGCGCTCGGCCGCGACGAGCCTGGTGCGGGTGCGGATGGCGGCGCCGCGCTCCATCGCGTCCCGGGCGTTGAGCGCGACCAGGCGGGCATCCTCCACCCAGCAATCGGAATATTCGAAGCCCAGCGTGAACTCCCCGGGCTTGAGCGGCCTTCCCGCCGGATCCTTGCCGAGATCGAGCGTGCGGGTCGCCGGCAGCAGCTTGCGCCCGCCGAGATGATCGTAGAGCAAAAGCCCGAGGCGCAGCAGCCAGGGCGGACGCAGGCGCTTGCTATAAGGCAGCACGAAGCGCAGGGGCCAGACGATATGCGGCGCCAGGCGCCACAGCAACTCGCGCTCCCTCAGCGCCTCGCGCACCAGGCGGAACTCGTAATATTCGAGATAGCGCAATCCGCCATGGATCAGCTTGGTCGCTGCCGAGGACGTGCCGCTCGCCAAATCCGACTGCTCGCACAAATAGACCGAGAGTCCGCGCCCCGCCGCGTCGCGCGCAATGCCGCAGCCATTGATGCCGCCGCCAATGATCGCGAGGTCGTAGGTCTCGTTCACCGCAATCTCCCCGGGACGTTCCGACGGAGTTGGCTATGCGGTCGGTACCGCCATAAAGGAAGGCATCGACGGCACGCAGCAATGCAGCCTAGGACCGACGATCCTAAGCTTGTGGTCGCCCCACCTCACCGTGGTCCTTTCCGCGCCCCGGGGCGGAGAGGGTGGCGTGGAGCGTCGAGGATCTCGCGCTGACCCGGGCATGTCTCATCTCGAGCACTAGCCGCGCGCCGCCTTCTTCCTCGGCGCGGTCTCGTGGGCGGCGGCGATCTGGCCGCGGGCGGCCTCGGTCAAATAAGGCCGGTAGAGCGCGAAGAGCTGTTTGACGCCGGCCTGGAGCTCGGCCTCGGTGATGCGGGCGAGGCCATGGCGCTCCTGCAAGTAGTCGAACCAATAGCGCGAGATGATCCAGGCATTGGCGGCGAGCTCGGAGATCTCCTGCGGGGTGGCGGCGAGCAGTCTGCGCGCCACCATGTCGGCGAGGATGCGCTCGGTGCGGCGATGCGCGCGCTCGGTGAGATCGGCGATGCGCTGCGCCAACTCGCTTTCCGCGTCGGGATCGAAGCGGTGGCGATAAAGGAAACGGTACTCCCAGATGTCGCGGAAGCTCTGCCGCGCATAATCGCCGAAATAGGCGAGATCGGCGCCGGCCGACGCCGGCTCGCGCGAGAGGGTGCGCTCGATGCGCTCCTCGAGCTCGGCGAAGAGCGCCAAGACGAGGTCGTGCTTGGCGCGGAAGTGATACCAGAGATTGCCTTCGCTGATGCCGAGCCTGCCGGCGATCTGCGCGAGCGAGACATGGGCCTCGCCGCGCTCATTGAACAGGCCGAGCGCCGCTTTCAAAATCCTGTCCCGCGTCTTCACCGCCGTACCGCGCTTCACGCAGATACCGTTTGACAAATAGGGGGCCTACCCTAGAGTGGCCGCGAACCACCCTAGCCGACGCGCAACGCGTTGCCTAGGTCGCCTAAAACTGGTGCGATCCACGCGGCGCGGGAGGGCGGATGGAGGATCGTCGCGACAGGATGGCGGTGATCGGCGCCGGGCCGGTCGGGCTCGGCGTCGCCAAGGCGCTCAAGGCGCACGGCATCGGCTACGACCAGTTCGAGGCCGATGACGATGTCGGCGGCAATTGGTATCACGGCGTTTATGCCAGCGCGCATATTATCTCTTCGCGCAAGACGACGGAATTCACCGAATACCCGATGCCGGCGGACTATCCGGACTTCCCGAGCCGGCAGCAGATGATCGATTATCTCCGCGACTATGCCCGGCATTTCGATCTGCGCGGCGCCATCGCGTTCAACACAAAGGTGGTGCTGGCGCGGCCGCGCCGGGACGAGCTTTGGGATGTCGGGCTCGCCAGCGGCGAGCAGCGCGTCTACAAGGGCGTGATGGTGTGCAACGGCCATCACTGGTCGAAGCGCCTTCCCGACTACCCCGGCACCTTCACCGGCACCTTCATTCATTCCAAGGACTACAAGGCTTCGGCGCAGCTCGCCGGAAAGCGCGTGCTGGTCATCGGCGGCGGCAACTCCGCCTGCGACATCGCAAGCGAGGCGGCGCGGGTCGGCGCACGCTCGGACCTCAGCCTCCGACGCGGCTATTGGTTTCTGCCCAAGAGCATCCTCGGCAAGCCGCTGGTCGAGGCGCTGCCGCTGTGGCTGCCGGTGCCGTTGCAGCGATTGCTGTTGCGCTTCGCACTCAAGCTGGTGTTTGGCGATTACCGACGCTACGGGCTGCCGCTGCCCGACCACAAGATCTTCGAGCATCATCCGACGATCAACTCGGAGCTGCTGCATTACGTGAAGCACGGCCGCATCACGCCGCGCGCGGACGTCGCCCGCTTCGAGGGCAGCCGCGTCGCCTTCGTCGACGGCACCAGCGAGGCCTACGACGTCGTGATCTGCGCCACGGGCTATCACGTCGATTTCCCCTTCCTGCCGAAGGGGCTGGTGCCGGTGACGGGCGGACTCGCCCATGTCTATGGCGGGGCGCTGCTGCCGGCCTATCGGCATCTCTACATCATCGGCACGATGCAGCCGCGCTACGGCTTCGGGCCGCTGCTGAGCGAGGGCGCCGAGCTGCTGGCGATGATGGTCGAGCTGCAAGACCGGATGGAGCTGCCGCTCGGCCGCGTGCTGCAGGCGATGGGGCAGAAACCGCCGGTTTCGCATCTCGTCAATCCAGCGGTGGCGCTCCGGCAAATGCGGCGCGCGCGCCGGCTGCTGCCGCGCCTGCTGCCGCGAGTGGAGCGCCGGCTGCGGCACAAGATCCGCCGCGAGGCGCCGCCGCTCGCGGGCGACGGGCCGCTCCCCTGGCCCAACGCCGATCTCACAGTCTATTAGCCGAAGCGCGCCCATGAGCTGGCAGAACGTCGTGCTGACGCTGATGCTGCGCTATCGGGTGAAGCGCCGCTCCAGCGGCCCGCCCGACGTCGCCGCGGCGCGGCGGCTTGCAGCCAAGATGGCGACGACGCCGCGCCTGCCGCCGGGCTGGCGCATCCGCGAAGCGGTGGCGCCGATCGCGGGCGAATGGATCGAGCGCGAGGGCGGCGCGGCCGAGACGGCGCGCACGCTGCTCTACCTCCATGGCGGCGGCTATTACTTCTGCTCGCCCAAGACGCATCGCGTCATCACCGTCGGACTTGCTGCCGGCGCCGAGGCGCGCGCCTTCGTGCCGGACTATCGCCTGGCACCGGAGCATCGCTTTCCCGCCGCGGTCGAGGATGCGGTGCGTGCCTATCGCGGCCTCATCGCCGCCGGCACGCCGGCGCGCCGCATCGTGCTGGGCGGCGACAGCGCCGGCGGCGGCCTCGCGCTTGCCCTGCTGCTGTCGCTGCGCCAAGCGGGCGATCCGCTGCCGGCGGGCGCGGTGCTGTTCTCGCCCTGGACCGATCTCGCCGCAACCGGCGATTCCCTCCGCCGCAACGACCGCAGCGACGCGATGTTCCATGGCCACCGCGTCGCGGAGGGCGCGCGCATCTATCTCGGCGAGGCGCCGCCCACCGATCCGCTGGCCTCGCCGCTTTATGCCGATCTCGCGGGACTGCGCCGCTCTTCATCCAGGCAAGCGACAGCGAGGTGCTGCTCGATGATTCGACGCGGCTCGCCGAAAAGGCGCGCCAGGCCGGCGTCGCGGTCGAGTTCCGCGCCTGGCGCAAGTTGCCGCATGTCTGGCAGTTCTTCGCCTCCTTCCTGCCCGAAGGCCGCGCCGCGCTCGAGGATGCGGCAGGGTTCGTCCGGCGCGTAGCGCCTTAGGATCGATGATCACAAATTGGTGGCTCGCCCCACCCGCGGCCCTGTCCGCCCCCGGGGCGAAGAGGGAGAGAGCCGCGGAGCGGCTCGCGTAGCGGAAGGGCGAGGTGTGGCTCGACGATCTCGTTGCGGACGCAGGCTACGCTCGACCAGCACCGGAGGGAGAGAAAATGAGACTTGGCAGGAATACCGTTGCGGTCGTCACCGGCGCCGGAAGCGGCATCGGGCGGGCGCTGGCGCTGGCGCTGGCGCGCGAGGGATGCGCGCTGGCGCTCGCCGACAAGGACGCGCACACGGTGGCCAACACCGCGGCCGAGGCAAAGAAAGCCGGCGCCGGCACGGTCTCGACCCACGCCCTCGACGTCGCCGATCTCGAGGCAATGATGCGGTTCCGCGAGGAGGTGAAACAAGCGCACCGCTACGTCCAGCTCTTGATCAACAATGCCGGGGTGGCGCTGATCGGGGAGCTGGAAGAGCTGTCGGTGGACGACATGCGCTGGCTGATCGACGTAAATTTCTGGGGCGTGGTATACGGCACCAGGCTGTTCCTGCCGCTGCTGCGGGAGAACCGGCAGGCGCATATCGTCAACATCTCCAGCATCTACGGCATCGTCGCGCCGGCCGGGCAGACCGCCTATGCCGCGAGCAAGTTCGCGGTGCGCGGCTTCAGCGAGGCGCTGCGCCACGAGCTCGCCGGTAGCGGCATTCGCGTCACCACCGTCCATCCCGGCGGCGTGCGCACCAACATCGTGCGCAACGCGCGCCTGCCGGCGAGATCCGATCCGGCGCTGCGCGGGCAAGTGGTGAAACTCTTCGACCGGATGGCGCGCACCCGTCCCGACCAGGCGGCGGTGCGCATCTTGCGCGGCATAAAGCGCAACGAGCAGCGCATCCTCATCGGTCCCGACGCCTTTCTGATGGCGGCGCTGTGCTGGCTGATGCCGGTCAATTACTGGCGGATGATCGACCGGCTGATGCCGAAGGAGCGGCGCAAGACGGGCAAGAGATAACGGGCCGCACGCCCGCCCTTGCCGCCGACCGTCCGTCACCTATACTCCCGCCCGAGCATCCTTATGTGTAAAGTCTCGTGCGCGGCCGGTGCCGCCGCTAGCGAATCTGAGGTGTGGAGATTCCCGCAGCACCCTATGGTGCACGAACTCACCGGTAAAGGAGGCCCGTCATGGCGAATGATCCGGCATCCGCGCTCAGCCGTCGCGAAATCGTGAAGCTTGGCTCCCTCGGCGTGGCCGCAGGCATTTTTGCCGCCTGGCCGAGGACCGCATCGGCGCAAAACGCCGATATCGTGTCGCTCAGAATTGCCACGATCGGCGCCGGACGCGAGGGTGGCGCGCTCGGCACGTTGTTCGCCAAAGAGGGCCACAAGGTGATGTTCTCCTCTCGCCACCCGGAGGCGCTGAAGGAGCTTGTCGCGAATGCCGGGCCGTCGGCGCAGGCGGGTACGGTCGAGCAGGCGGTCGCCTTCGGCGATGTCGTGATCTTGGTCGTTCCCTATACCGCGGTCGAGCAGATCGGCCGGGATTACGGCAAGGCGCTCGCCGCCAAGGCGCTCGTGCTCGATGTCTCCAACCCGATCGCGCGACGCGACGGCGACGACATCGTCAAATGGGTCGCCGAGCAGGGCGGAGCCGGCCTCGCCACGGCAAAATTGCTGCCCGGCGCCCGCCTGGTGCGCGCGTTCAATGCGATCAGCTCCACGAGCTTGGCGAGCGACGCTCACCGCCGGGGTGAACCGGTGGGCGTGCCGATCGCCGGCGACGACCCGAGCGCCATCGCCTTGGCGACGAACCTGATCAAGGAGATCGGGTTCGAGCCGGTGCTCGTCGGCGGCTTGCCCATGGGCAGGTATCTCGTGCCGGGAACGCCGCTCGGCGGCGAGCATAGCGCGGCCGAGATCCGCCAGATCGCCGCCGCGTTGAAATGACCGACGGCGCAGGCCGGCTTTGACCGAAACCGATCCATCCCCCGCGCCTGCGGCGCATCCATTTGCCTATCGGCTGCTGCAGAGGGTGGTCGCGGTGCAGCCCGAGGAGGTGCGCGCCGTGCTTTGGTGCTGGCTCTATATCTTCGCGGTTCTCTCCTCCTATTACATCATGCGGCCGATCCGCGACCAGATGGGCATCGCCGGCGGGGTCAACAATCTTCAATGGCTGTTCGCGGGCACGCTCGGCAGCATGATCCTGTTGAATCTGCCCTTCGCCTATCTCGTCAAGAAGCTGCCGCGCAGCCGCTTCATTCCCCTCACCTACCGCTTCTTTGCCGCCAACATTCTGCTGTTCGCGCTCGCGCTCGCCTTGGCAGGCCCCGGGCAGACGATCTGGATCGGCAGAATCTTTTTTGTCTGGATCTCGGTCTACAACCTGTTCGTCGTCTCGGTGTTCTGGCAGCTCAATGTCGATCTCTTCAGCCCCGAGCAGGGCAAGCGGCTGTTTGGCTTTGTCGCGGCCGGGGCGACGATCGGCGCGATCATCGGCGCCGCCATCACCGCGAGCCTGGCGCGCTATGTTCCACCCACGCCACTGCTGATCGGCGCGGCGGTGCTGCTGGAGGTCGCGGTCTTCAGCGTCGGGCGCCTTGCCAGGCTATCGCCCGCCTTGCACCGGCGTCCGGAAACGGACCGGCGCGAAAAGGCCGCCGAACGCCCGATCGGCGGCACCGTCGTCGCCGGCGTCAGCCATGCCCTCGGCTCGCCCTACCTACTGAATGTCGGCGGCTTCCTGCTGCTTTACGCCATCACTTCGACCTTCGTTTATTTCCAACAAGCGGAAATCGTCAGCCACAGCTTCGCCGACCGCGGTGCGCAGACGGCGTTCTTCGCGACCATCGATTTCAGCGTCAACACGCTCGCGCTCGTCTTTCAACTGTTCCTGACCGGCCGCATCGTCCTATCGCTCGGCGTGCCCCTCGCGCTAGCCATCCTGCCGGCACTCACCATGATCGGCTTCGGCACCCTGGCGCTGGCACCGACGCTGGCAGCGATCGCCGTGTTCCAGGTAGCGCGGCGCGCCGGCGACTATGCGATCACGCGACCAACACGGGAGGTCCTGTTCACGGTCCTGCCGCGCGAGGACCGCTACAAGACTAAAGGCTTCATCGACACGGTGGTCTACCGCCTTGGCGATCAAGTCGGTGCCTGGTCGGTGGCGCTGCTGAACGGGCCGGCGTCGCGCGGCGCGGCCGTGGTGGCGATCGGCGTCGCCGCGCTCTGGCTTGCCAACGGGCTTTGGCTCGGCCGCCGTCAGCGCGCACTGGAGGCCGCCCTGGCGCCGGCCGCGGCGGGCGAGTAGCGCCGTTCTCCGCCTTGCCTGCCGGTCTTCCGGCGCGCGCTCTTGCCGCCATCAGCCCGTCACTTATACTCCCGCGCCCGACGTTTTTTGAAAGGTCTCCCGCGTCATGAGCGGCTCGGTGAAGAAGGTCGTGCTCGCTTATTCCGGCGGGCTCGACACCTCGGTGATCCTCCGCTGGCTGCAGGAGACCTATCGCTGCGAGGTCGTGACCTTCACCGCCGATATCGGCCAGGGCGAAGAGCTCGAGCCGGCGCGCAAGAAGGCGGAGATGATGGGGGTGAAGGAGATCTTCGTCGACGATCTGCGCGAGGAGTTCGTGCGCGACTTCGTCTTCCCCGTGTTCCGCGCCAACGCTCTTTATGAAGGGCAATATCTGCTCGGCACCGCGATCGCCCGGCCGCTCATCGCCAAGCGCCAGATCGAGATCGCGGAGGCGGTCGGCGCCGACGCGGTGGCGCATGGCGCCACCGGCAAGGGCAACGACCAGGTCCGCTTCGAGCTTGCCTATTACGCGCTTAAGCCCGACATCAAGGTCATCGCGCCCTGGCGCGAATGGGATCTCGGCTCGCGGACCAAGCTCATCGCCTATGCCGAACGGCACCAGATCCCGATCCCGCGCGACAGGCGCGGCGAGGCACCGTTCTCGACAGATGCCAATCTGCTGCACATCTCGGCCGAAGGCAAAGTGCTCGAGGATCCCTGGAGCGAGCCCGAGGAGCTGGTCTACAGCCGCACAGTGGCGCCCGAGGCGGCGCCGGATCAGTCCGAATATGTCGAGATCGAGTTCAAGCGCGGCGATCCCGTGGCGGTCAACGGCGTCGCGCTGTCGCCGGCGAGCCTGCTGGCGCGGGTCAACGAGCTTGGCGGCAAGCACGGGATCGGCCGGCTCGATCTGGTCGAGAACCGCTTCGTCGGCATGAAGTCGCGCGGCGTCTACGAGACACCGGGTGGCACCATTCTGCACGCCGCTCATCGCGGCATCGAAAGCATCACGCTCGATCGCGGCGCGGCGCATCTCAAAGACGAGCTGATGCCGCGCTATGCCGAGCTGATCTATTACGGCTTCTGGTTCACGCCCGAGCGCGAGATGCTGCAGGCGCTAATCGACAAGAGCCAGGAGAATGTCGAGGGCACGGTGCGCCTCAAGCTCTACAAGGGGCTCGCGCACGTCGTCGGGCGCAAATCGTCCAAGAGCCTCTACAGCCTCGCGCATGTCACCTTCGAGGCGGACGAGGTCTACAATCAGCGCGACGCCGAGGGCTTCATCAAGCTGAATGCGCTGCGCCTCAGGCTGGCGAAGGCGCTGCGCAAGAGTTAGCCGAACGCGGCCGGCGAACGGAGGAGGCGATGAAGGTCAGGGCGATCGAGACGCTGCATTGCGACGCGGGCTGGCGCAATTATCATTTCGTCAAGCTCACGGCCGACAACGGCGTCGTTGGCTGGAGCGAGTTCGACGAGGGCTTCGCCTCGCCCGGCGTCACTGCGGCGATCGCGCGCCTTGCCGGGCGCGTCATCGGCCAATCGGTGATGGCCCATGAGCGCATCTACGCCGAGCTTTACGCGCTGACCCGGCCGGCGGCGGGCGGCGTAGTCGCCGAAGGCATCGGCGCCATCGAGAACGCGCTGCTCGACGCCAAGGCCAAGACGCTGGGCGTGCCGTGCTACGAGCTGCTGGGCGGCAAGATCCGCGACCGCATCCCGCTCTACTGGTCGCATTGCGCCACCTGGCGCATCAACCATCCCGGATTCTACAAGCCGGCGATCACCGATCTCGACGGGGTCAAGGCGATGGGCGCCGAGGTGCGCGAGAAGGGCTTTTCCGCGCTCAAGACCAACATCTTCATCCCGAAGGACGGCGTGCTCCAGGGCTGGCAGGCGGGCTTCGCCAAACCGTTCTTCCCCGAGCTCAATGTCGACCGCGCGGTGCTGCGCGGGCTGAGAGCGCATCTCGAGGCGTTCCGCGACGGCGCCGGACCCGACATAGACATCCTGCTCGACCTGAATTTCAACGCCAGGACCGAGGGCTATCTCGAGATCCTGCGCGCCATCGCCGATTTCGACCTCTTCTGGGTGGAGATCGACAGTTACGATCCTGAGGCGCTGGGCCTCATCCGGCGGCAGAGCCCGCATCCCATAAGCTCCGGCGAGACGCTGTTCGGAGTGAGGGACTTTCTTCCCTATTTCCGCGCCCAGGCCATGGACGTGGCGATCATCGACACGGTGTGGAACGGCGTCTGGCAGTCGATGAAGATCGCCGCCGCCGCCGAGGCGCAGGAGGTGAACGTCGCGCCGCATAATTTCTACGGCCATCTCTGCAGCCTGATGAGCGCGCATTACGCCGCCGCCATGCCCAATTTGCGCGTCATGGAGATCGACATCGACCGGTTGCCCTGGGACCACGAGCTGTTCACGGAACTGCCGATGATCGAGAAGGGCGAGCTGGTCGTGCCCGACCGGCCGGGCTGGGGCACCGAGCCCAATGAGGCGGCGCTCCGCGCTCATCCGCCCAAGGACGGCACGGCGCTGATGAGCCACAGAAGGAATTAGGGGTCGATGTCTGACGGGCGGCACCCGACCACGAAGGTTCGACGGATGTCGTCTGACCGCCGCAAGCGACCCGTTGCTGAGCCAAGGACGGTTCCGCCGCGTAGCCGTGGCCGTCGACGCGGTCCGAATGAACGCGACACCCCTCAGTGCCGGCTCACCAGGCTGATCGAAAGCGAAAGGGCGCCCACCAATATGAGGCTCAAGGCCCAAATTGCATCCAGATTGAACCAGCTCCGCGAGACGAATTTGAGCCCGAGGTAACGGTAGACCAGCCACGCCAAGAATCCGCCGGCGGCGATCATCGCGGCGGTGTGGACCGCGGAGACGAGGACGGCCATGCCGAGATCGGCATTGATGAGCGCGCCGGGCGCCTCGCGGCTTCTGCCGAGGTCGGCGGCCCGGCAGAGCCCCAGGTAAATCGGCACGAGCATCAATCCCGCGCCATGAGCGATCGCTACGGCAAAGGACCAGAGCCCCAATTGCGTCGGTGGTATCCGCGCCAGCGCCCGCGGATGGCGCCGGTTGACAAGCCGGAAAATGCCGAACCCGATGACCAGGAGGCTCGCGCCGATCCGGATTTGCTGCTGCCATTCTACGAGAGCGACCAGCAGCGCGAAGGGAAGGATCACCAGGAGCATCGCCAGCAGATGGCCAATCATCAGCGGCCAAAGCGCCCCGAGGAGCGCGCGCGAACTCCTTTCCATCAGCGCCGCCGAAACAGCGAGCGGCCATCCCATCCCCGGGTTCACCCCGTGATAGAGGCCGCTCGCGACGACAGCCAGCCAGAGCCCGGCAGGTGTCCAATCCGCTCCGCTCGAATTCAAACCGAGGGATAGCAGAAGGAATCCGTCGAGCAGTCGCCGCCCTCGAGCCGGATCTGATGCGAGCGGTAGCCGGCGGGAAAGCTCACCCAATACTCCTTAGCCAGCTCAAGACCGCCGTTCGGGCCCGCATTGGCCATGACCTCGGCGCCCGGCACGCCGTCGGGGTAGAACTGGTTGTCCCAGGTCGAGTAGAGCGAGTTGGTCCAGTAAACCCGCTTGCCGTCACGACTGATCTCGACCATCTGCGGACCGCCTGCATAGGCTTTTCCGCTCGGATGGGGCGTGCGGCGGGCAATGCCGCCGATGCGCACCGAACCCGCAAGCTTCGGCTTCCTTGGATCGGTGACGTCGTACTGACGCATTTCGCCGGTCCCCCAGCAGGAGACGTAGAGGAACCGGTCATCCATGGAGAGGTCGATGTCGGTCACCAGCGGCGGCACCGCGCCGAACCCCTGCAGGAGGGGTGGCAGCTGGTCCTTGGGCGCGGGCTCTGGCGGGATCGTCGCCGTCTTCTCGATGCGGAACTTGCCGCTTTCGCGCCACCAAGTCCAGATCGAGCCTTCGAGATTCGTCGTGTCGACCACGACGCCCATGAAGCCGTACTCGCGAACGGGATCGTGCGCCGGACGCACCTCGAGCGCCATCTGGTGGTTGGCTCCGAGATCGATCGTCTGGACGTTGCGCCGGGCCCGGAGATTCCAGAAGTGGATGCGATGGCCGTACTTGTTCGAGAGCAGGTCCTCTGGGACGATCCCGTTCTCGAATTGCGGCGGCAGCGCCCACTCGCTCGTCACCATATAGTCGCGCGGCAGGTTCCACCAGAAGTCATAGTGCAGTTGCTGCGGTCCACGATCGATCTCCCAGCGCCCGAGAATGTCAAACGTCTCGCAGTCCATGATGAAGATGCCGGCCGGCCCATCGGTGCCATTCTTGCCGCCGCCGCCGAGGGTGCTGACGTAAATGCCTTCGGGCCCGCAATGGACCGTATGAGGCCGCGAGTATCCGGTTTTCTTAAAGACCTCTTCGGGCTCGATGATCTTGTGAATTTTCGCCTTGGTGGGATCCGGCTTCGTATCCACGACATAAATGCGCGAAGACCGGATTCCGGGGATGATCAAGTAGCGCCGCTCGAGGAAGGCATGGCCGGTGAGCGGCGACAATGCCGAGGAGCAGGCATTCCAGCCGAAATGGTGGAACTCGTCGCCCTTATACGGCATCGCCACCGTGTGGACGACCTGACTGAAGGTCGGCGAGCCGCGCTTCACGTCGATTACTGCGAGCGCGTCGGGCTTCGAGAAGTCCGGGCTGAGGAGCAAAGTATAGGCGAAGTTCTCCGGCGGAGCTTCCATCGCGAGCTTCGGCGATGCGTGGAAGGTCGGATCAGGCCTCATTGTCATGGCAATACCTCCCTATTGGCGGCGAGATGCACAGCGGCCTTTATAGGTTCGGCTCCTGTGCCCGTGCATATGGCGTCGATCTGAACCGAAGTTACCATGCGCGTCGAGTTGCATCGATTTCGGCGCGGCGGCGTCGGAGCCCGCGGCAATGATCTGCCGAAGATCGGCTTCCGCATCGTCGAGCGGCGTCGTCATTTGCTTACCCCGTCGGGCGATCCTCCTGGCGGCATGATGCCCGCCCGCCGTGGGGTCCACTCTGTCACTCGATGACCCTCGTCGGCACCGGCGAGCAGCCGGACATGGTCCGAAACGCCAATGTGCGGCAGGATTCCCAAGGCCGGAGTACACAGCGACTGGGGCGCGACAAACTTGCCAGGAAAGAGGATATCGCCTTCCCGTATGACCTACCAGCAGTGACTTGCAATAGGGTCTGCCAAGTATGGTCGCAGTCGGATCGGATGCGACGGGGGTGAAACCGGTTCCGTCTGGTTATCCAACCGTCAAATCGCGGGCGGCTGTGAACGCAGTCGTTGACGATTCGGCCTGCGGCTAAACCGCCGCATGGCATCGGGACCAATCAGGCGGCGCGACGGCGGATGCGTTCCGTCTGATATTCGTCACCAGCAGCCTGTCCGCGACAGGACGGGCCTGCGACTTCGTCATTCGGTGTCCGGCTCAGCTCGACGAACGTCGAAGACAAGCTTGCCCTGGAGGTGGCGCCCCTCGCTGACGCGATGCGCTGCGACCGCCTCGGCGAGCTTGTAGTGGACAATGTTCGGCGGGCGGACCGCGCCGGCCTCGAGCAGCGCCAGGATTCGTTCGAGATGCGCGCGGTCGCGCAGCACATTGGGGCGCAGCGTCGTCACGTCCCGGCGCGTCGGCTTGAATCCCTCCGGTGCCGGTGCGATAGAGACCAGGCGCCCGCCAGGCTTCAGCACGGCGTAACAAGCGACCTGTACGGCCCCACCCACCGTGTCGAACACGACATCGCAGCCGGAGACGGCGTCAGCGAAATCCTCGGCGTTGTAGTCGATGACGCGGTCGGCGCCGAGGCCGCGCACATAGGCGTGATTGCCAGCGCTGGCGGTGGAGATCACTGTGGCCCCGATGTGCTTTGCGAGCTGAATGGCAAAGCCGGCCACGCCGCCGGCGCCGCCCTGGATCAGAACGGTCTCGCCGGCATTGAGCTTCGCCGTGTCCTCGATCGCCCAGAGCGCGGTGAGGCCGGTGAGCGCCAAGGCAGCCGCTTCGCCATGGCCGAGATGGTCGGGCTTTTTGGCGAGGATCGCCGCTTTGATGGCGATCTTTTCCGCATAGGCGCCTTCGACGCCTTGCTCGGTGACGCCGAACACCGCGTCGCCCAGCGCGAGATCGACGGCGCCGGCACCGAGCGCGCTCACCACCCCGGAGAAATCGCGGCCGAGAATGTGCGGGAAGCGGGTGAGCGTATAGCGGCCGCCGCCCCGCCGCACCTTCCAATCGGCGGCATTGACGCTGGCGGCGTGGATGTCGACTACGACTTCGCCGGGCCCCGCAACCGGATCCGGAGCCTCGCCGTAGCGCAGCATCTCCGGCCCGCCATGCCCCATCAACAGCACCGCCTTCACGGCCGTCTCCTTGGCAACTTTCCGTTCGTTGCCTTAGCGACCGAGGCGGCGCTTCGCAAGCAACTGATCGCGTCAACCCGAACGGGCCGGCGCCGCCGCATCGGCGAGATCGCGGTGGACTTCGGCCGTGATCTCGAAGGAGCGCAGGCGTGCCGCGTGGTCGAAGATCTGCGCCGTGATCATGAGCTCGTCGGCGCTGGTGCGCGCGATGAAGGCGTCGAGCCCGCGCTGCACGGTCTCGGGCGAGCCCACTACCGCGCAAGAGAGCGAATGGGCGAGCATCGACAGTTCCAGCGGCGAGAGATGCGCCTTGATGTCGTCGACCGGCGGCGGCAGCGGCCCCGGCTGGCCGCGGCGCAAATTGACGAAGGCCTGCTGGAGCGACGTAAAGAGATGCCGTGCCTCATCGTCGGTATCGGCGGCAAAGACGCTGAGGCCGAGCATGACTCGCGGCTCGGCGGCAGGACCCGAGGGGCGGAAGCGGCTGCGATAGAGCTCGATCGCCGTGATCATCTGGGCCGGCGCGAAATGGGAGGCGAAGGCGAAGGGTAAGCCGAGCGCCGCGGCAAGTGCCGCGCCGAACAGGCTGGACCCCAGGAGCCAGATCGGCACGGCAAGGCCGGCGCCGGGAATGGCGCGCACGCGCTGACCCGGCTCAACCGGGCGGAAATAGCTCATGAGCTCGACCACGGCCTGTGGAAAGTCATCCTCGTCGCCGGCGAGATTGCGCCGCAGCGCGCGGGCGGTAAGCGGATCGGTCCCCGGCGCGCGGCCGAGGCCGAGATTGATGCGGCCGGGATAGAGCGCCTCCAGCGTGCCGAACTGCTCGGCGATCACCAGCGGCGCATGGTTGGGCAGCATCACGCCGCCAGCGCCGACGCGGATGGTCGAGGTGCCGCCGGCGACATGCCCGATCACCACCGCGGTCGCGGCGCTGGCGATGCCCGGCATGTTGTGATGCTCCGCCAGCCAATAGCGATGGTAGCCCCAGCGCTCGGCGTGGCGGGCGAGATCGAGGGTGTTGCGCAAGGCCTGGGCGGCGTCGCCGCCGGCGACGATCGGGGAGAGATCGAGGACGGAGAACGGGATCATCGGCGCACAGGGACGCTCGCCCGGCCGTCACCACCTGTTCCGCAGCTCCCGCAGCTTCAGGAAAACCGTCTTCTCATCGGGAGTGTCGGGGAGGTCGGGAAAAGCCTCGCGCAGGCGGGCGATCACCGAGGGGCTGGTGAGCCGGAAGAAGGTGTTGATCTCCTTCTCGAGCTTCAACGTCGTGACCAGCGGCTTCGCTGGATCCTGCTTTTCCATCGCCGGCAGCAGCGATCGGGCCTTGGCGTTGTCCGGCTCGCGGTCGAGGGTGAAGCCGAGATTGCGCACGATGTAGTCATGGCCGGGATAGATCAGCGTCGCCTCCGGCAGCTTGGCGAGCTGCCCGGCAAAGGTGTTGTAGAGCTCGCTGGGATGGCCGCCATTGTGGCAATTGCCGGCGCCGGCATTGAACAGCGTGTCGCCGCAGAAGAGGGCCGGCCGGTCGTCCTGCGCCAGGAGGCAGATGTGGCACATGGTGTGTCCCGGCGTGTCCAGGCATTGGAGCTCGACCGTCCTGCCGATCCTGATCGCGTCGCCGGCACGCAATCCGCGATCCATGCCCGGGATCTTGTCCTTAGCGTTGGCGTGCGCCAGCAGCTTGGCGCCGGTGGCCGCGACCATCGCCGCGTTGCCGCCGATGTGGTCGCGGTGCTCATGGGTGTTGAGAATCTGCGTGATGGTCCAGCCCTTGGCCTTGGCCGCAGCCAGGCATTTCTCATGGTCCAATGGATCGACGGCCAGCGCCTCCCCGGTCTCGGCGCAGGCGATGAGGTAATTGAAGTTGCGGAAGGCGTTGGCGGTCCAGATCTGCTCGACGAGCATGGCGTGTCCCGTGATGTGCGGCCGTAGAGACGGAGTGTAGGCTCGCTGCCGGCGCTTCGCCACCCCGTTGCCGCGCGCAGCGCTAGGGGGCGGCTCTGCGTCAGGAGCCTGTCTTGGCAAGATCGCGCTGTCTGAGCAGCGCGTCGATGCGCGGCGCGCGGCCGCGGAAGGCGATGTAGAGCGCCATCGGATCCTCTCTGTCGCCGGCGGCGTAGATGCGTTCGAGCCGCGCGGCGAGAGCGGGATCGAACGCGTCGCCCGCCTCGGCGAAGGCGGCGAAGATGTCGGCGTCGAGCGTCTCCGCCCAGACATAGGCGTAATAGCCCGCGGCGTGGCTGCTGCCGGCGAAGAGGTGCTGGAAATGCGCCAGGCGGTAACGGAGCGGGATCGCGGCGGGCATCCCGATCCGCGCCAGCACCTCGCGCTCGAAGGCGTCGGGATCGAGGCCCTCGGGCGCGGCGTGGCGGTGAAGCGCGAGGTCGAACAGCGCGGCGGGTGTACTCGATCGTGGCGAAGCCCTGGTTGACGTTGCGCGAAGCGAGCAGACGCTGCTGCAACGCCTCCGGCAGAGCCACGCCCGTCTCGTGGTGCCGGGCATAGTGCCGCAGCGTCTCCAGCACCGACATCCAACGCTCGTAAATCTGCGACGGGAACTCAACGAAGTCGCGCCGCACCGCGGTGCCCGATTGCCTGGGGTAGCGCACGCGGCTGAGCAGCCCGTGCAGCCCATGACCGAATTCGTGGAACAGCGTCCTAGCCTCGTCAAAGCTCAGCAGAGCCGGCGCGCCCTTGGCGAAATTGTTGTTGTTCACGACGATCGGCGCGACTTCGCCGTCGATGGATTCCTGGTCGCGATAGCTGCTCATCCAGGCGCCGGAACGCTTGTCGGGACGAGCGAAATTGTCGTGCAGGAAGAGACCGATGGTCCCGCCCTCGCGGTGGCGCACCTCATAGGCGCGCACGTCCAGGTGATAGAGCGGCAAGCCGTGGCGCTCGATGAAGCTGAGCCCGAAAAGCCGCCCGGCGGTGTCGAAATCGGCGCGCACCATGTCCTCGAGGGCGAAATAGGGCTTCACCTTGGCCTCGTCGACAGCATAGCGGCCGCGCCGCAGCTTCTCGGCATAATAGCGCCAGTCCCAGGCTCGATCGCCGCGTTGAGGCCTTGCGCCTGTGCCAGCGCCTCCAGCTCGGCCGCCTCGGCGATGGCCTTGCGCCTGGCCGGCGCCCATACCTCCAGCAACAGACGATCGACCGCGGCGGCGTCCTTGGCCATGGAATTGTCGAGCGCGTAGGCCCCATAGTCGTCATAGCCGAGAAGCCGCGCCTGCTCGGCACGCAAGACCGCGATCTCGCGGATAAGCGGCGGGTTGTCGTGCGCGCCAGGCTGGGCGCCGCGGCGCATCCAGCGTCGAATACCGCACGCCGGAGATCGCGCCGCGCCGAGAAGCTGAGCAATGGCTCGACCGAGGAGCGGGAGAGCGTGACGACGTAACCCCCGGCGATGCCGCGCTCGCGCGCCGTCTCGGCGGCGGCGGCACGGACAAAGCCCGGGAGCCCTTCGAGATCCTCCTCGCCGAGGGCCAAATGCCACGCCTTCTCGTCATGCAGCACGTTCTGAGCGAACAGCGTCTGGAGGGTGGCGAGCCGCTCCGCGATTGCAGGCGTGCCTTCGCCTCCGGCGCCAGCAGCGCGCCCTGGCGCACTGGTTGAGGTGCGCGAGGAGGCGGTGCTGATCAGGCGCGAGCTTCAACGCATCGCGGCGCGCCTGCAGATCGGCGACGCGGCGGAAGAGTTCGGGGTCGAGGGCGATGTGCATGCGGTGCTGGGCGAGCTTCGGCGCGTAGGCGCGTGCCACCGCCTCGAGCGCCTCGCTGGTGCTGCTGGCGTTGAGGTTGGCGAACACCTTGCTCACCCGGCTGAGCAATCGGCCGCTGCGCTCCATCGCTTGGATGGTGTTGGGAAAGCTCGGCGGCTGCGGATTCCGTGCGATGGCGGCGATCTCAACGCGCTGTTCGGCGATGGCGCGGTCGAAGGCAGGCGGGAAATGCTCGGGCCGGATGGGATCGAAGGGCGGCAGGCCGAACGGCGTCGTCCAGCGCTCGAAGAAGGGATTGTGCGTTATCTCGTAAGTCTCTAGCGGAACGGCCGGCGGCGCCAAAGATTAACGACCGGCTCAGGATGCTAGGCGTCAAACCATTGACGCTGCGTCATTTTTGGGTCGCCCATTGGAGGCAGTAAGGCTTCGGCATAGACTGTTTGCCGGTGCGCCGGAGCCGGTCCTGCTCGGCCGGCGTCGGCTTCAAAAAAATGGCGGCCCCGTTGCCGCACCGATCAGGGTCGCCTCGGTTCGTCTGGAGGAGACACCGATGAATGTCGAAGCCATTCTGCGCGGCAAGGGTACCCGGGTCGCCACCATCTCGCCGCAGGCCAGCATCGCCGCCGCGGCCGCGACACTCCAGCGCGAGCGGGTTGGCGCGCTGGTCGTGAGCCGCGACGGCGGCACAGTCGACGGCATCCTGTCCGAGCGCGATATCGTCCATGGCCTCGCCGGGCTCGGCAGCAACCTTCTCGAGGCCAAGGTCGAGCAGCTCATGACGCGGCGCGTCTTTACCTGCACGCCGCGCGACAACGTCGCCGACCTCGCCGCCGAGATGACGCAGCGGCGCATCCGCCATATCCCGGTGCTGCGCGACGGGCTGCTCGCCGGCATCGTCAGCATCGGCGACGTGGTCAAGGCACGGCTCGACGAGATGGAGTACGAGACGAACTCGCTCCGCAACTTCATCGCCGGCGCCACCTAAGGCGCCCTCACAAGCCCGTGACAACGGCTTGACGCGGCGCCGTAGCCGTGCCAGAGGGCGGGTTTGCGTCGGCGCCGACGACTGCTTTTGCGCGGCGCACCGGATATCATGGGCGCCAGGCGAAAGCACCCGGGTTCTTTATGCGCATCGAGATCATCTGCACCGGCGACGAAGTCCTCACCGGCAAGACCCTGAACACCAATTTCAGCCATATGAGCCAGAGGCTCGAGGACGTCGGACTAGCCGTGCGCTGGGGGACGATCGTCGGCGACGACCGGGAGGCGCTGCTCCACGCCTTCCGCCTCGCGGCAGAGCGCGCCGAGGCGGTGGTGGTGAATGGCGGCCTCGGCCCCACCGTCGACGATCTGTCGCAAGAGGTCGCCGCCCGCGCCGCGGGCGTCGATCTCGTCCTCGACGAGGTCTGGCTCGCGTGGATGGAGGCGTTCTTCCACCGGCGCGGCCGGACGATGCCGCCCAACAACCGCAAGCAGGCGATGCTGCCGGCGACGGCGGAGCGGCTCGACAATCCCATCGGCACCGCCTGCGGATTCGCGCTCGATATCGGCAAGGCACGCTTCTTCTTCACCCCGGGCGTGCCGCGCGAGATGCGGCGCATGCTCGAGGAGCAGGTCGTCCCGCGGCTGCTGGCGCGCAGCGGGCGGCAGAATGTAATCCTTCTCAAGCGGTTCCATTCCTACGGCCTGGGCGAATCGCATGTCGACGCCTTGCTCGCCGGCATCGAGACGCTGGTGCCCGGCGGCGGCGTAAAGCTCGGCTTCCGCGCGCATTACCCGCAGCTTGAGACGAAGCTCGCCGTGCGCGGCGCCAGCGCGGAGGAAGCGGCGCTGAAGCTCGCCCCGGTGGCGGCGGAGCTGCGCCGGCGGCTCGGCAATTTTATTGTCGCCGAGGACGACCAGACGCTCGAAGGCGTCGTACTCGCCGCGCTCGGCGCGCGCGGCTCTTCGCTGGCCCTTGTCGAGACCTTCACCGGCGGTCAGATCGCAAGCCGCCTCGCGGCGCTGCCCGGGGCCGAGCAGGTGCTGCGCCGGGCTGTGGTG
>JASHRZ010000456.1 GCA_030037055.1 Alphaproteobacteria bacterium | reverse complement strand
GCCGCATCGATCGTTCGCGAGAACGCCTCCCCCAGCGAAGCCGAGCTCGACAGCAGAAGGACCATACTCACGGTGCCCACCGCCATGCGGAGTCTCCAGTGATGGTTCGTGCGTGTCATTTCGCCGGGCTCCTCCAAATTCGATGATCGAGCGCCGACACCCTACAGTGTCGTTCGCAGCTCCTGCTAAACGGAGGTTAATGAACGTGATCACGGCTGCGCGTGCCTTGATCTACATCAAAGGACATCGATCCACGCACACCGCGCATTTTGGCGTGGCGGCAGCTCGTGCTCGCGCATCAGGCGGCGGACCTTCTTGCCGTTGATGACCAGGCCCTGGTGGCACAATCCTAGGGTCGCCAAGGCTACCGGGTCGAGATCGCCTCGCGGGCTCACCTCTGGGGCACAACTTGCGACGTCAGCCCTCCCACTGCCCGCGCCCATTGCGCTGACCGCGGACTGTAGCACCAGGAACGCGCCAAAGTGTTGGGAAGACCGCGCCTTGGGCGCGGCCCACCGAAGCTCCTGATTTGGATCAAGGCCGTGCGGCCGGCAATATGCGATAGACGTCGCACTCAGATGGTGCACACAACTTGGCGTCGGCGAGGCAGGTATGGCGCACCGCTCGAGTTTTATCGCCGCCTTGGCGCTGGCGACCGTGCTCGCGATCGCGCCGCGCGCGGCGCGGGGGCAGACCTGGTGACCCCACCGCCACCGCCTAATCCAGCGGCTGATTTGAACAACCAGATCCAGAAGGACACCCCTTCTCCTCCTCAAGCCGCACCGCACCGCCGGCGCCTGCAAAGGCGCGGCCACAGGGGGGGCTGACGTCCTCGAGCCTGCGGGCGTGGCGGCGAGCTTCGACTGCAAGGCCGCGCAGACGATCGTCGAGAAGCTGATCTGCTCGGATGCCGAGCACGCGCACGCGGCATCAGGACATGATCATCGTGCGCGGCGCCAACTATTATCCGCAGGATATCGGGAGGACCGCCGAGAGGAGCCATCCAGCCTTGCGGCCGCATTGCAATGCCGCCTTCATCGAAAGGCGCAACGGGCGCGAAATGCTGGTGATTGTCCAAGAGATCGAGAGGACTTATCGGCACCGCATCAATCATCCCGAGATCGTCGGTGCGATCCGCGCTACGAGCTTACCGTATACGATGTCATCCTTATCCGCACCAGCACGATTCCGAAGACCACGAGAAGCTCCGTCGTCGTCTGGCGTGCGCGCTTTGGATGAAAGGCGAACTCGAGCTCTGGGACAATGATGCCGACGCATCCTCGCGCGCGACTTACCAGTTGGATCCGGTCAGCGCTACCGCGCCGGGCTAATTGGGGGTTCAACTCCCTCCAGGGGCACGAGAAGAACCAGCGGTTCAATGGCCTGCGCGCCCCAAGCGTCTTATAATGAGGGCGCGAAAAGGCTGGTGTAGAGGACCGGTGCCCTGCGGCTCCTGGCGATCCGAGCGGGCCCCGTCCGCAGCTGGACCAGCGGGCGAAGGCGCTCTAAACCCGTTGCTAACCCCGCCCAGGCATAGTCGCCGCATGACATTGCGCAGCGTAGACGGGTCCAGCTTTAGCTGGCAGATCGCCAACGCCGCCGGCGGCGGGTTCGACGCCAGCTTTCGCGTCGAACGCAAAGCGGGCGCGCAGCATTACACCGAGGCGGACACGCGGCATACGCTGTCCAGGGAAACTGCCGTCGGTTGGCTTCGTACCGAGGCGTCAATACGGGGATTTGACGCCCGCGAAATCCGGTAGAATGCCCGATGATGGACAGAGATTTCATCGCAGTGCGGGTGATGATCCGGTGCCCCGTCACGGGTCGCGCCATCCCGACGGGGCTCACGGCCAATCCGAAAACCTGGAAAGACCGCCCCATCGGGCTCAACCGGGTGTCGTGTCCCGAGTGCAACCAGATGCATGCGTGGAGCAAGAAGGACGGTTCCTAGCGCGCACTGCATTCGACGATCCGCCGGCGACCCAGCCCGAAGTCGCCCGACGGGCACCATCTGCGCTATAGTCGTTCCCGCGACCCGTCGGAGCGGGAAATGCCCACGCCTAAGGTCCAACCCAAGCTCGCCGCGATCCTGGCCGCCGATGTGGCCGGCTATGGCCGGCTCGCGGCTGCGGACGAGGAGGGCACCGTGTCGCTGCTTCGGGCGCTTCGGCAGGAGCTGATCGATCCCGTGGTCGCCGCCAATGGCAGTCGCCTCGTCAAAACCACCGGTGACGGCAGGCTGATCGAATTCGCCAGCGTCGTTGACGCCGTTCGCTGCGCGATCGAGGCGCAGAGCAAAATGGCGGTACGGAACATCGACGTCGCGCCGGATAAGCGCATCGAGTTCCGCGTCGGGATTCATCTGGGCGATGTCATCGTCGAGAGCGACGGCGACCTGATGGGCGAAGGCGTCAACATCGCCCCGCGATTGGAAGGCATCGCGGAACCGGGCGGGATCTGTCTTTCCGGCGCGGCCTATGAACAGGTGCGCGACAGGATCGCGGCGGAGTTCACCGATCTCGGCGACAAGGCCCTGAAGAACATCGCGCGGCCGGTGCGAGCTTATGCGATAAATGTCGCTGGAACCAGCAGGGCGCCGATGCACCCGGGCTTTGCCCCATCCGCGGGCGCATCGGCGCCGCTCCATCCTCTCTCTTCGCCACCACGACTTTCCATCGTGGTTCTGCCCTTCGCCAATATCGGCGACGATCCCGAGCAGGAATATTTCGTTGATAGCGTGACCGAGAGCCTCACCGCCGATCTCTCGCGCATCTCCGGCTCGTTCGTGATCGCGCGCAATACCGCCTTCA
>JASHRZ010000455.1 GCA_030037055.1 Alphaproteobacteria bacterium | reverse complement strand
GCTGCCACCACCAACTCCCGGCTCGCCTCGACGGGATCTTCCCGGCGCGCCAGGATCTCCGCAATCGCGGAGTCCTCCACGTGCGTTGTTAATCCATCACTGCAAAGCATCAGGCGGTCACCGCGCTTGAGCCTTAGCTTCAATACTTCAGCTCCAGCGGGACCGTTGGTGCGAGCGCCCAGCGAGCGGGTGATCACGTTCTTGTGCTCGTGGGTGCGAGCTTCTTCCGCGGTTATTTGTCCGATTTCGACCAGCCGCTGAACCAGGGAATGGTCTTTAGTCAATTGGCGCAGCCGGCCGCCTTCCCACAGATAGGCTCGGCTATCTCCCACCCAGGCAACAGCGGCATCGGGTGGTTGAATTAACACACTCACAGCGGTTGCTCCCATGCCACGCCGTTCGGGATAAGCCACTTGGTGTTCGATGATCTTGCGATTAGCTTCTTCCAGAGCGCCTTGCAAGACATGCTCAAGCGCACCGGCGGACGGGCTCGACGGGGCGTTGACGGCCGCGGTTTCTGAATTACCCGCGGTTTGATCATGAGGCCTGCCACTGAGCTTAGATACCCCCTCCCCAACATAACCCCGGATCGTTTCAACGGCAATCGCGCTTGCGGTCTCTCCTGCCTCCGCGCCACCCATTCCGTCAGACACGACGTAGAGATAGTGGCGTCCCGGCGCAACTTGGGAATCCTGCATGAATTCCAGCGCCATTATCGAGTCTTCATTCGCCTCGCGCACGATCCCGACGTCGGTCAGACAGCCGGCGCGGATCTGTAGACGCGAGTTCAGCCTGACCAGCTCGGCCTTGAACTGATCGGCGCCCGGCCATCGCGCCGCCGATCTAAAGGCCAGCGCCCGGCGCAAAACTTGCTCGAGTTCAGGGGAGATGACGTACAGCGGATAGAACCGGATTGGACCAGCCTCCTCACGCCAGGTCTCGCATTCAATCCGTTCACCAGTCAGGCACGTATACAACAGGCAGCCGATTGAAAACACATCGGCCCGCTTATCCACCCTCTTGCCGCGATAAATCTCGGGCGCAGTGTAGCCGTCGTTGAGAATTGGATCGGACTGCAACTCGTTGTCGTTACTGATGTAATCGAGGCTGGTCAGCTTGATTCGCCCGTCGGCGCCATAGGCGAGCGTCGCGGGACAGATGTCGTTGACCCGCATGCCGCGATTATGGACGTAGGAAACCGCCTGGCAAAGCTGAATCGCCACACCCAGAGCTTCATGCTCCGACATCGCAATCGACCTCTGCTTTTTGGACGTGAAGGGCTTGAGCTGCTCGTCGCGGTAAACCAGATAGACCCGGCCCCCTTCGGCAAAGCCTTCAAGGGCGCGGGAAAATGCCGGGTGGCTGACCGTCATTGACAGTGCCAACACGCGCTCGAATACCTCGCCCAGGTCGGAACGCGCATGTACGGGCTCGGACTCAGCTTCACCATTTGCCGGCTGCTCGCTCGCCTCAGCCGGCTGGACCTCAGCCGGCTGGACCTCACCACGCGCCGCGGAGAGTGTAGAGTCCGCCGATTCGAGTTCACCCGCCACCGAATGATTACCATTAACCGAATGGGCCTGAGATGCAGGATTGCTCGCTTGCGCTGCACCCGACACCGGTGCGGGTTCAGCGGACAGTTCCTGAAAATCGCCGCCGGGCTCTCCGGGCGTATCACTAGCCTTACTTTGTTCATCAGCGACGTGTGCGAGCGGTGCAAGGTCGCGGGTCTTCGCCAGCGGACCGGCGGGGTCTTCGGCGGGAGTGGTTACCGCCGCTTCCTTATCGGGCAACTCCTCGCGATGCTCAGGAGCCGGCGCCGCCCGTTCGCGCAAGACGAAGCGCTTTTTCTCGTCGTCGACGGCAATCGCGCGGTAACGATTTTCCTGCGAGCTTTGACTGAGGATCTCTACCAGCTTGAAGCGGCCCTGCAATTGGGCGCCGACCGCAAGCGGCGGCAGCCCTACGGCCGCGGCAGGCGCGTCTTGTAAGCTGCGGCCGCAGTGTTCACAAAACCGCGCTTCGTCTGGTGATTTCTGCTCGCATTCCGGACAAGTGATCATGCTGGTCAGCCTTTTCGGAACTCCAAGGTTGTGCCCCCAATCACTACCTGATCGCGATCACGCAATTTGTAGAGTTGGTCGCGGCCCAGGCGTCCCTGACCGAGAATGAATGTGCCGTTGAGACTGCCAAGGTCGCGGATGAAATAATCGTCGCCGCTCTTGATGATTTCGGCATGTCGGCGAGATACACGGTCGCCACCGATTTTGAGCACTCCCAAGTCGATATCGATTTCGTCCGTTGGCCCAACGTGGCGCCCAATCGTCATTCTAACACCCCGGATGCCGAACCGCATCGACTCATTTTTTGAAACCAGCGCGGCCGGCTCGATAACCGTTGCGGTCGCAACGGGCGCCGCTCCGTTGTAAGGTGCGGGCGTTGCCGGCATTGATGGCCTGGACACTGGCTGTACTGGCTTGGGCTGAAGCGCAGGGCGCTGCGGTATGGCTGGCGGCGCGACTCGCGCGGGCGCGGCCCGCGATGCTGGCGCTGGACTCGGCGCCGCGGCTTTGAGTTTGCCCTTCAAATCAGCGGTCTTGGCCGTGGGCGAGACGCCCGGTGCAATCGGCGCCGGTGCCGGCTGAGTCGATACAAAACCGAATGCCACCGCTGGCGGATTGGATTTGGTAAGCACCTGGGTCCGCATCATCGACAATGACGCCGCAGCCGCTGCCTCAACACCACCCGATTCCTGCGCGACCCACGGGTCGTCATTGTTGGCCACATGCGGCATCGCTTCCAGCATCGCCGCCGCCGAGCGGGGCCGTTTCTCTGCCTCGCGCTCCAACGCCCACATCACGATCCGTTCAAGCTCAGTGGAGACTTCGGCTGCGAGTTGCCTCACTGGCGGGAAACTAAATGGAGGTTCAAGCTGAGGGTCGCGCCCGGTCAACAGGTGATGCATCGTGGCGCCCAGCGAGTAGAGGTCCGACCGCGGCTCCAGCTTACCCAGGTACTGCTCTGGTGGAGCATATCCAACTGACCCAATCTGGGTTCCGCGCCCACCAGGCGGCAAAAACCGGGCGATTCCAAAATCGATGATCATCGCCCGCCCGCGTTGGTCGATCATGATATTGCCGGGCTTGAGATCACGATAGACAATCGGCGGGTTCTGGCTGTGCAGGAAGCACAGCACATCGAGAATCTCGCGTGCCCAGCGCACAACCTGTTGCTCAGGCACGCGTGCGCCTGCACCGCGTTTATCCAACCATCCCTGCAGGTCGCCACCCGCGATATATTCCATCACCAGGTAATGGCGGGTGCGCTCGGCGAAGTAATCGATCAGATTGGGGATGCCCGGATGGGAGAGTGGGGCCAGAACTCGGGCCTCGCGAGCGAAATCCTCCACCGCCTTCTGTTCGTGGAGCCCCTCGCCGACCA
>JASHRZ010000454.1 GCA_030037055.1 Alphaproteobacteria bacterium | reverse complement strand
GTGTTTACGCCGCCTTTATGCCGCGCCGGCGGAATCCATCTCGAATTTATACGCGGCGAGCGTTTTCTAATCACCATGAGGCGCCCCTTGCGCCGGTGCCGGCTGCGATCCTGCCATGCAATGCCTTTTCAAGAGCGATTACGGCTCCGTCGACCCGAGCTTCGACCCTTTCGCCGGCGGCGGCCGGCTCATAAAGGGCTTCGAGGCGCATGTCCATGCGCTGTCGCAGGCGCAGAACCGCGGCCAACTCGAGGCGATGAAGCGGAAGCTCGAGCGCGGCGAGACGGTCCAGTGGTGTGACCAGGGCTACGGCTGGACCTATGCGCCGCACATCACCGAATTCTTCTACGCGATCCTCTTCGTCCTCATCCTGCCCTGGTTGGCGCTGCGCATCCTGCCGCGGCTAGGTCGGCGGTTCCCGGCGCGCCGGGCACCGGGCGCTCCGGTCCATTGGGAGAACCCGTCATGATCCGCCCGCTGCGCCTGGTGCCCGACAACACGCGCATCCGCTTCATGCGCGGCCGCTTTGCCGGCCTCATTGTCTCGGCACTGCTCAGCCTCGCCTCGGTGGTCCTGTTCTTCTACCCCGGCCTCAATTACAGCATCGACTTCGAGGGCGGCGTCGTCGTGGAGGTCAGGCTGCCGGCGGCGCAAGACATGGGCGTGCTGCGGGACGCCTTTCGCGGCCTCGGCCTCGGCGAGGTGAGTCTCCAGCAGTTCGGCTCGCCGCGCGACGTGCTGGTCAAGCTCGGCCGGCAGGCCGGCGAGGCAGGCGCACGCAACACCGTCGCCGCCATGCTGGCGGAGAAATTCCCCGGCAGCGAGATCCGCCGCCTCGAGGTGGTCGGCGCCCGCGTCAGCGACGAGCTCTTCCACAAGGGCTTGCTCGCGACATCCTTGTCGCTGCTGGCCGTGCTCGTCTACATCTGGTTCCGCTTCGACTGGCAATTCGGCGTCGGCGTGGTTTCCACCTTGCTGCTCGACATCACAAAAACAGTGGGATTCCTGGGACTGACGCGGCTTCAGGTCGACCTCAACTCGGTGGCCGCGATCTTGTTGCTGGTGGGCTATTCCGTCACCGACAAGGTCGTGGTATACGACCGCATCCGCGAGAACCTGCGCAAGTTCAAGACCATGCCGCTGCGCGAGCTGATCGACCTCTCCATCAATCAGACGCTCGGCCGGACGGTCGCGACCTCGCTTACGGTGCTGCTGTCGATCCTGCCCTTCGCCATCCTCGGCAGCGAGACGATCCGCGGCTTCGCGCTGGTCATCATCTTCGGCATCGTCGTCGGCACCTCCTCGTCGATCTTCATCGCCTCGCCGATCTTGCTCTTCCTTGGCCAGAAACGGCTGCGCCCCGCGCTTGCCGCCCAAGACAGCCGGCCCGCGCCGGCGGCGACGGGCTCATAAGACCGCCTTTCGATGAGTTGGCGCGCCGCCTCAGCGCAGCGCCACGAGGACCAGATGACTGGCGAGCCCCGCAAGGCCGAGCGCGGCGGCCTCGTGCCAATGGCCGTAGACGCCGAGCCGGAGCGTCTCGCGAGGCAGGAGCGCGATTACGAAGGACAAGCCGCCCAGCGCCACGTAGAGCGCCTCGAGCAGCAGGCACAGCATCGGCACCGGCCGCTCCGCTCCGAGCGATAGCGTCGCCGCCAGGGCTGCGGCCAAGGTCAGCCTCACACCGAGCGCCGACAGTCTTGGCGCACAGGCGAAGACGCCGGTGCTCGCCCGATCCGCCGGAGACGCCTTGGCGGTCATGTCAGGCGCTTTCGCCCCGGCAGCGCCGCGTGAGCAGCGCGGCAGCGCCTTGCGCATGGCAATCGAAGAGCACGAAATGCAGTGCCGCCTTCTGGCTGGGAAAGCGCCGCTCGACACCGCTGCGAGGCTCGCGCGCGATCCAATCGCCGGCATCGCTCTGGGCGATGGCGAAGCATGGCTTGCGCGGCGGCGCTCATCCTCCGGATATTCCCGATAAGGAGGCGATAGCGGCCTGAAATTTCGAGACGGAAAGCCCGTTCAGCTTATAAACGCGGCGTAAATAAAACGGCGTGGATTCGCGCAATCCATCACCACGGCTTTACGCGCCGCGCCGCAAATCCGTCTCGAATCTTTATCCGCAGAGCGCCTTTTCTAGTCCGTCGCTGCGCATGCGACGGACGGAAGAGGATCGTTGCTCATGTTGGAGAGCATCCGCGGCAGCAGGCCGGAACCGGGGGTCGGCGCGTCGCGCCGGCGCCGGCCGGCGGACCCGCTGCTCAAGGCCATCGCGCTGGATCTCCTCATCACCACCGGCGGCTTTTTGCTGATGGTGGTCGCAGTGGTTCTGACCGCGCAGGGCTTGTCGCTGAACTGATGCGAGCATCATCCATGATCCCCATAGCCAAGCCGGCGCCGACGGACATCGTGCCGACGCCGGAACGGAAAACCATCTTTCGCATCTTTCAGGAGGCGCGCGGCCGCTGGTGCGCGCGCAGCGACGACGGCATAACTGGCGGCACCTTCTTCACGCGCGAGGCCGCGCTGCGCTTCGTGCGGCGCGAGACCACCGACAGGCCCGCGCTGGTCCTGCATATCGCGCCGCAGATGGAGTTGCTGAACGATCCACCTCTGATGCAGAGCGGCCCTCGATCGTGACCGAGCGCGAACCCCCTTCGACGAGGGGCACTTATCTCAACGCCGCCGTCGTCA
>JASHRZ010000453.1 GCA_030037055.1 Alphaproteobacteria bacterium | reverse complement strand
ACGGGCGGTCCGGACATCGCCGGCGGCACGGGATAGGGATATTCGTACGCATAAGGGTCGGTGTAGAGAAAGCCGTAGCCATAGTTGTAGGGAAATCCCAGCACTGCGCCGCCGAAGAAGAAGCCGCCCCGGAATCCGTGCCCGCCATGGTGACCGCCGCCGCGGCCGCCGCCATGCCCGTGCGCCGATGCCGGTTCAGCGGCGGCAACCGCTGCGGCGAGGAGGAGCGCAGCCGCCAGCCGGCAGGCCGTCTTGCACCTGCTCCCGCGCCATCCCGCCGCGATGCCGGCCATCTCCGCCTTCCCGCGCGCGCCGCGCGCGACTTGCCTTCAGCAAAGATGGGAATGGTGCGGTGACGCGCCAACAGGCGCATGTCGCGTCTCCGGCGCGTTCGGCGCAAATCCGCGACGCCGCTTTTGCGGCAATGCGATCAATTTCCTGTAACGCAGTCGGTTCTAGGTGAACAGCACTTCATTCAGCAGCCAGCGCACCGTGCCATCGCCGCCGTCGAGCGGCAGCAGCAGCGAATCGGCAAGGCGGTAGTTCTTGTTCACCGGGCGCAGCGTCGCGCGCAGCCGCGCTATGACATGCCGCGTCGCCACTGCGTGATAGACCTTCAGCAGGCAGGCGCAATATTCGGGATCGGCGGTCTTGTAGAGCTCGCGCACGGTCTTGCCGGTGCTGTCGCGGCTATAGGCCGCGACGACCTCGGTGCCAATGAGGCGGTAGCGGAAATCCGTGAAGCTGGGCAGGCATTCGATGATGACCAGCGAGCCCAGATGCGGCTGCAGCTCCAGCGGATCGATGGCCTTGCGCAGCGGCATTGCGCGCCCATCGCGCTTCTTCTGCCAATACGCGACTAGGTCTTGGAATCGCGGATTGTCCGAGACGTCGGGATCGAATTCGTAACGGAACGGCGACGACATGCTGATGACCGGCCTTATCGCTGAACCGGACGCGGGACGACAGCGTCGGCCGCGCCGGGCCCTATGCCGTCGAACGGCACCGGCCGGCCGCTCCCTACCGCCGAGTCCGGCTGTCGATCAGCTCGCGCACCTTGCGCTCTTCCCAGTCCTGCGTCGTCCAGGGCAGCATCTCATAGGCGTGGAGGCCGTGCAGGCAGACCAGCATGCCCCAGCCGATCAGCGGCGCGTAGAACCAGGCCGGTCCCGGCGTCGTCGAATCGATCATGAACAGCACGAAATTGATGATGACATAGGCGGTGAGGTGGCTGTAGAAGTAGCGCAACGCGCGCACCCGCCGCCATGCCCATTGCTCGACCTCGGCCATATACGCCGCCTCGCGCGCACTCACGCCCGGTCGCAACTCCACCGGCTCGCTGCCCTGCCCACGCATCGCGTCGCCTGCTTACGCGAGAACCACACCGCCCCTTTTGGGTCAACGGCAAAGATTACAACCAATCCTCCCCGGAGTAAAATGCGCGGCGGTCAGTGGTGCGCCGGACTTTGCTCCGAGGAAATGAAAGCCGAGGGGCGGTCGAGCGTTAACAAGTCTTCCGTTGCCCGGATCCATGCGGTGAGCGCATAGCTCTCCACCCATTGGTGGAACTCCGCCTCGCGATGGTCGAGTTCGGCGCTGGCGCGCCGGCGCGCCTCGAAGACCGGGCTTTGCTGCCCGGTGCGGAAGCCGCGCTCGAACAGGCGGGTGATCTCGCGCCGCATCTTCGCCTCGCGGCGCCGATGCCAGGCGGTGAACGCCTCTACCCGCTTCTCGAACTCCTCGCGCGGCAGCAGCTGGGCGCGCGCCTCCGCGTCGCGCAGGATGAGGCGGGCTGCCGCCCCGAAGGCGCGCTCCATCTCGGTGGCGTTGGGCTGCTCGCCGGCGTCGATAAAGGGCTGGGCGATGTCGCTGGCGCGGCGCTTCAGCGTGTCGATCAGGGCTCGTGTCGCCGTCATGGGAGGTCACTCCGCTGTTCCGACCCTGCTCAATCCAGGCTAAATCCGGAGATTCCGCGCTGTCCAGAGGGCATTGCACCCGGCTCCGGCGGCAAACCCGCCCAAACCGCGGCCCATCCCTCGTCGATAATACGCCGCGGAAATTTCACGCCAATGTGCTATCCTCGTCAATCGATGCCCCGGTAGCTACGGGGTTCACTCACGGAGAGCGAAGGCAGAGCGCGAGTATGGGTAGAGGAAGGGATTTCCGCGGCCCGAGACGACGCGGATTTAACGACGACGACTTTCCGCCGCCAGACATGCCAGATTTCGCATCGCGACGACCCTTTGGGTCCTTTTCGCCGCCTTCCATGGCGGAAGGGCCCGAGGTGGACGCGGTGGTCAAGTGGTTCAACGGGCAGAAAGGATTCGGCTTCGTGGAGCTTGGCGACGGCTCCGGCGACGCATTTCTTCACGTCGCCGTGCTGCAGCAATCGGGACGCCAATCGGTCTTGCCGGGATCGAAGATGCGCGTGGTCACCGCTCAGGGCCCCAAAGGCCGTCAAGTGGCGCGCGTCGTCTCGGTCGACGAAAGCACGGCCACGGAGGCCCCGCGACGGCCGCCGCGCGAGGCGGGCGGCTTCGGCCGCGGCGCGCGCGACCTCTCGAGCGCCGTCGAGATGACCGGCACGGTGAAGTGGTTCAACACCGACAAGGGCTTCGGCTTCATCGCCCCGGAGGGCGGCGGCAAGGACGTGTTCATCCACATCTCCGTCCTCGGCCGTTCCGGCATTGCCGGACTCGCCGAAGGCCAGCAGGTGTCGATGCGCGTGGTCGAGACGCCCAAAGGGCGCGAAGCGGTTTCGATTTCACTGGCGGGCTGAACGGCGACGGCGGGCGGCCGGACCGCCCGCCGCCATCACTCCAATCGGGCTCAGTCGGCCGGCTGCAGATTGCCGGCGGCTTCCTTGCCGCGGTCGACCACGACTTCGTAGCGAATCTTCTGTCCTTCGCGCAGCGAATTCATGCCGGCGCGTTCGACCGCCGAGATGTGAACAAAAACGTCCTTGCCACCGCCGTCAGGCTGGATGAAGCCATAGCCTTTTTGCGCGTTGAACCATTTGACAGTGCCGGTAGCCAAGCTGGCCTCCCTTTGATGTGGTTGGATCGGAGCCGCGCAAAATGTGCGGCACCGCGCAGTTCTCGGCCTCTAGGCATCTTGGAGCAACGCCCGGCGGGCGATCGGCAAGGCCGCCGAAGCTGAAACTGGCATCGCAACCTTCGCATTTCTCCCGCCGGGGCACAATCGGTAAACCCGGCACCCCTCCCTAAGGGGGAATATCTATAGCTCCTACAATTTTTTGATGCGCACAATCAAAAGCTCGCGCAGGTGCTTGAGCTGCGCCGCCTCGACATCGTCAAGCTGTGGACGATCTCTCGCGCCTCGCCATGGGATCGAGCGCGGCCAGCCGCGCGCGGCCGCGCGCGGAGAGATAGATCGGCACCTGCCCATCCTTGGCGGTCCGGCCGGCGGCGGCGTCGAAATCGCCGATCTTGTCATCGGGCGACCAGGCAAGCGCGTTGGCCGCCGCAGGCGACGGGATTGCAGCGAGGGCGAGAAAGCGGGCATGGCCCCTCCTTCGGCAGACGGAAGAAGCCGTTGCAGGTTGGCACCTCGGCATGGCCGGCGTTATTGCTCGGGATCGCCGCGCCGAAGGGACTGTACGGCGATCGCGAACAATCGCTAGACTGGCGCCCGGGACGAGGGAGATGCGAGAGCCATGATTGCGGCGCTGCTGGGCTCGGTGCTGAGCCTGTTGTTCTTCTCGGTCGTGCTCGCGGCCGAAATCCGCGGCGGCGACCAGCGCCGCATCCGCGAGCTGGGCATTCTCGTCGGCATCCTGACCCTGGTCGCGGCCTATGCCAGCCACGTCGTCATCGCCGGCGGCTTGCCCGAGATCGCGAGCCTCTCCTCGCTGATCCTACGCGGCGGCTGATGTGCGAACGCCGCGCGAGCGCGTCAGCGCTCGTCGCAGGCAACCCGGCCAATCGCTTTGCGATTGGAGCGTTCGATCGCAAAGCGCGCGCCAGCGCCTGCGCAGCAAGCGCCAGAGCCGCACCGTGCAGTCATAGACCCGACCCGCGCTACACCTGATTGATCGGCCGCACCACCCTGCCTTCGAGGAACGCTCGGATGTCCTCGACCGCATGGCCGTAGGCGAGGCGATAGCCTTCCTCGGTGACATAGCCCAGATGCGGCGTGACCACGACGTTGTCGAGCGTCAGGAGAGGATGGTCCTTGGGCAGCGGCTCCGGCTCGAATACGTCGAGCCCGGCGCCGGCAATGCGCCGCGCCTGCAAGGCGGCGAGGAGCACCGCCTCGTCGACGATCGGCCCGCGCGAGGTGTTGACCAGGAAGGCAGTGGGCTTCATCGCCGCAAGCTCGGCTTCGCCGACGAGGCCGCGCGAGCGCGGGCTCAGCACGACATGGATGCTGAGGATGTCGGCGCGGGCGAAGAGCTCCTGCTTCGACACCAGCGCCGCCCCGGCCTCGGCGGCGCGCGCAGCGGTCAGGTTCTGGCTCCAGGCGATCGCCTCCATGCCGAAGGCCTTGCCGATCCGCGCCACTTGGCTGCCGAGCCGGCCCAGGCCGAGGACCCCAAGGGTCTTGCCCTTGAGGCCGAGGCCGAGCGTGGTCTGCCAGCGCCCCTCGCGCAGCGCGCGGTCCTCGCGCGGGATGTGGCGGAAGAGCGCCAGGATCAGCCCCCAGGCGAGCTCGGCCGTGGGATAAGGCAGCATGTCGGTGCCGCAGACCTGCACCTTGTGGTCGCTGGCGGCGGCGAGGTCGATCGAGGCGTTGCGCATGCCGGTGGTGACCAGCAGCCGCAAATTGGGCAGGCGCTCGAAGAGCGCGCGCGGGAAGGGGGTGCGCTCGCGCATCGCGACGATGACCTCGAAGGTGTGAAGCCGCTCAGCCAGCGCGTCGAGGCCGTCGAGATGGTCGGCGAAGGCCTGCATCTGCGCTTGCGGATGGAGGCTCTGCCAATCCGCGAGGCTGAGCGCCACGCCCTGATAATCGTCCAGGATAGCCACGCGGATCATTGCCGGCTCCCTCCCCGTCAGTTATCAGTTGTTCAGTTATCAGTTATCAGTTCCTCGTTATCAACCGCTTCCGGACCGACAACTGAAAACTGAACACTTCAGGCGAGGCAGCGATGGCTGAATTGAGCTGCGACGTGGTGGTTGTGGGCGCCGGCAACGCCGCGCTGTCGGCGGCGCTTTCGGCGCGCGAGCAGGGCGCTTCGGTGGTCGTGCTGGAGCGCGCGCCCGAGGCGGAATGCGGCGGCAACAGTCGCTTCACCGCCGGCGCCATCCGCACCGTCTATGACGGCGTCGCCGATCTGAAGAAGCTCATCCCCGATCTCACCGAGGCTGAGATCGCGCGCACCGATTACGGCACCTACACCCGCGAGCAGTTCTACGACGATCTCGGCCGCATCACTCAGTATCGCAGCGACCCCGACCTGGCCGAGATTCTGATCGAGCGCAGCCTCGAGACGCTCATCTGGCTGCGCGGCAAGGGCGTCAAGTTCCTGCCGGCCTATGGCCGCCAATCCTTCAAAGTCGGTGACAGGACGCGCTTCTGGGGAGGGCTCACGGTCGAGGCGACCGGCGGCGGCCCTGGGCTCGTCGCTGCCGAGCACGAAGCGGCGCGGCGCAACGGCATCGCGATCCATTACCGCACCCGCGCGCTCAGCCTGCTGCTGGACGAGCGCCGCGTCACCGGCGTCCATGTCCGCCGCAGCGAGCGCAGCTTCGACATCGCCGCCCGAGCGGTGGTGCTGGCCTCGGGCGGCTTCGAGGCCAACGCCGAATGGCGCACGCGCTATCTCGGGCCCGGCTGGGACCTCGCCAAGGTGCGCGGCACGCGCTTCAACACCGGCGACGGCATCCGCATGGCGCTCGATGCCGGCGCCATGCCCTGGGGCAACTGGTCGGGCTGCCACGCGGTGGCCTGGGACCGCAACGCGCCGGAATTCGGCGACCTCGCCGTCGGCGACAATTTCCAGAAGCACTCCTATCCCTTCGGCATCGTCGTCAACGCCACGGGCCGCCGCTTCCTCGACGAAGGCGCCGATTTCCGCAACTACACTTACGCCAAATACGGCCGCGCCATCCTCGAGCAGCCGGCGCAGACAGCCTGGCAGGTGTTCGACGCCAAGGTGCTGCATCTGCTGCGCGAGGAGTATCGCATCCGCCAAGTGACGAAGGCGCGCGCCGGCAGCATCGAGGCGCTCGCGCAGAAGCTCGAGGGCATCGATCGTTCGGCCTTTATCGCCGAGGTGGCCGCCTTCAACCGCGCCGTGCGCCAGGACATCCCGTTCGATCCCACGATTAAGGACGGACGGCGCACCGAGGGTCTCGCCGTGCCGAAATCGAACTGGGCGAATGTGCTGGATACGCCGCCTTTCGAGGCCTATCAGATCACCTGCGGCATCACTTTCACTTTCGGCGGCTTGCGCATCGACACCGATGGCCGCGTGATTGACACCGAGGGCGATCCCATCCCCGGCCTTTTCGCCGCGGGCGAGCTGGTCGGCGGTCTCTTCTATTTCAACTATCCCGGCGGCACCGGATTGCTGTCGGGCGCAGTCTTCGGCCGGATCGCCGGCGCCTCGGCCGGGCAGGCGGCAAGAATCGCCGTCTGAGCGAAGCCGAGAGGCGCCGCGCGATTGCCCTGCCGGCGGCAATTTGTTACCTAATCGCTGTCAGCCGCTGTCCGGTCGCCGTCGATGCCTCAGGCGCCTTCCGCGAGCCGTCCGCTGTTCAAGCCGCCGCTGGCGGTGGGCGATATCGCGCCCGACTGCGCCTTGAAATCGCTCGAAGGCGAGATTGTCGATCTCCGCGGCGACGCGGTCGCCGGCCGGCCGCTCGTGCTCGTCTTCTGCCCGCGCTTTTCGGCGGAGACCGGTGCGGCGTTGGACGGCTTTCGCGCCGGACTCGACGTCGTTGCCGCCGCCGGCGCTCGGCTCTTCGCCGTGACGCTCGAGCCCGCCCGGGTCGCGATGCAGCAGGCGCTGCCCTTTCCGGTGCTGCTCGACCGTAGCGGCGAGACTTTCCGAGCCTTCAACGCCGGCAGCCGCGCGGCGCCGACCACCATTGTGCTGCGCCCCAACCATCATGTCGCGGCGATCTTCAGGGACGAGCCCGAGACGCAGCCCGCCGCGGCGCTGGCCGCCATCGAGCGGCTTGCCGCCGAGCGCCGGCCGGTGGTGATGGCGCCGCACCCGCCGGTGCTGGTCGTCCCCGAGGTGTTGAGCCGCAGCGATTGCGAGCGGCTTATCAACGTGTACAAGACGCGCGGCAACGTCTTCGTGGAGCCGCGCCACGGCGACGAGGATACCGTCACCGACTACAAGACGCGCATCCCCGAATACGGCCGGGGCGACCGCATCGATCATTGGCTGGTCGAGCCGGACACCGTCAACTTCGTCGACACGCGGCTCCGGGGCCGGCTCTTCCCCGAGATTCAGCGCGCCTTCCAATACCCGATCACGCGGCGCGAGCGCATGCGCATCGGCTGCTACGAGGGCACGCGCGGCGGCGAGCTGCATGGCCACCGCGACAATTCCGAGGCCTTTGTCGCCTATCGCCGCTTTTCCGTCTCGATCAATCTCAACACCGAGGAATTCGAGGGCGGCGAGCTGCGCTTCCCCGAATTCGGCGACCAGCGCTATCGCCCCGAGACCGGCGCCGCCATCGTCTTCTCCTGCTCGCTGCTGCACGAGGCCCTGCATGTGGTCCAGGGCACGCGCTACGTCCTTCTCGCCTTCCTGTTCGGCGACCGCTAGGCGAACGCGCGGAGCGCGGTCGTCCGCTGTCAAGGGCGCGGCGGCTTGCTAAGCTCTTTCGCGAGAGATACGAGGATCGCGCATGAACGCAGCTTTGGGGGGTGAGACAGACGGCTCGGCAGCGGCGGTGCGGCGGCGCATCCGTTGCGGCGAGCTTACGGGGCAGACCAGCGGCCTCGCTCCGGGCAAGGTGCAGGGCAATGTTGCGATCCTGCCGGCCGATTGGGCCGACGAGTTCCTGCGCTTCTGCCTGCAGAACCCCAAGCCCTGCCCGGTGCTGGCGGTGGGGCGGCCGGGCCGGCCGGAGCTGCCGAGCCTGGGCGAGGACATCGACATCCGCAGCGACGTGGCGCGCTACCGCGTCTTCGAGCGAGGGCGCGAAGTCGCCTCGCCCACCGACATTTCGGCCTATTGGCGCGAGGATCTCGTGACCTTCGTGCTCGGCTGCTCCTTCTCCTTCGAATGGGCGCTGATTGAGGCCGGGCTACGCCTCAGGCACATTGAGCGCGGCAGCGTTGTGCCGATGTACCGCACGAGCATCGCCACCGAGCCGACCGAGCGCTTGAGTGGGCCGATGGTGGTGTCCATGCGCCCCTTCCGCCCGGCCGACGCCATCCGCGCCATCGCGATCAGCAACCGCTTTCCCGGCGTCCATGGCGCGCCGGTGCATATCGGGATCCCCGCTTCGATCGGCATCACCGATCTCGACCGGCCGGATTTCGGCGAGCGTATCGAGATCCGTGGCGACGAGCTGCCGGTGTTCTGGGCCTGCGGCGTCACCCCGCAAGCAGTGATCGAGAAGGCGCGTCCGCCCTTCTTCATCTCGCATTTCCCGGGGTCGATGCTGATCACCGACCTCGCCAACGCGGCGCTCGCGGTATGAGCGCGCGGCCGCTCCAGGGACTACTGGTGGTGGCGCTGGAGCAGGCGGTGGCGGCGCCGCTCGCCAGCGCCCGGCTCGCGGATGCCGGCGCTCGCGTCATCAAGATCGAGCGCCCCGAGGGCGATTTCGCCCGTTTCTACGACCGCGTCGCGCTCGGCCAGAGCAGCTATTTCGTCTGGCTCAACCGCGGCAAGCAGTCGATCGTGCTCGACATCAAGCAGGAGACCGATGCCGCGCTGCTCCACCGCATGATCGCCCGCGCGGACGTCTTCCTGCAGAATCTGGCGCCCGGCGCCGCCGCCCGCGCCGGCTTTGCGCCCGAGGAACTGCGCCGGCGTCACCCTCGTCTGGTGATCTGCTCCATCACCGGCTATGGCGAGAACGGGCCTTACCGCGACATGAAGGCATATGACCTGCTGATCCAGGCGGAGACAGGGCTCGCCGCGCTCACCGGTCCGCCCGAGGCGCCCGGCCGCGTCGGCGTCTCGGTCTCGGACATCGCCGCCGGGCTCAACGCCTACAGCGCCATTCTCGAGGCGCTTTACGCGCGCGAGCGGAGCGGCGAGGGCGCGGCGCTGTCGGTCTCGCTGTTCGACGCCACGGCGGAATGGATGGCGGTGCCGCTGCTGCATTACGATTTCGGCGGCAAGGCGCCGACGCGCCAGGGGCTGCGCCATCCCACGATCGCGCCTTACGGCGCTTTTGCCGCGGCCGACGGCAAGGCGATCGTCATCGCGATCCAGAACGAGCGCGAATGGGCGCGCTTCTGCGCCGAGATCCTCGGCGACGGCGCGCTTGCCGCCGATCCGCGCTTTGCCGACAACCCCCGACGGGTCGCCAACCGGGCCGCGCTCGACGCCATCATCGCCGCGGTTTTCGCCCGCGAGAGCCGGGCGGCGCTGAGCCGGCGGCTCAAAGCCGCCGACATCGCCTTCGGCAATCTCAACGGCGTCGAGGATTTCTCGCGCCATCCCCAGCTGCGTCGCCTCGCCCTGCCCACACCCGAGGGCGAGATCACGGTGCCGGCGCCGCCCGCGCTCTTCGCCTCCCGCGCCCCTTCCGGCGGCGTCCCCGCCATCGGCGAGCACGGCGAGGCCCTTCGGAAGGAATTTTCGCTCTGAGTGCCATCCGCACCGCCGGCTGCGCCGTCAGATCGGCGCCCGTTGTGCAATGCAATAAAAGCGAGTGCGAATCGGCAGGAATGTGGCTAAACGCCGCAGTTCTTTGATTTTTTCGCATCTGCGTTTTTGCCCTTGATTTGTCGGCCCGGCGAGGGCATATTGTGCAGTGCGGCATCGGTCGTCGCCCGACGGCCTGCCGTACGTCTTCTAGGCGTTTCCTCCCTAAACTTGGGCCGTGCCTCACCGCACGGCCCACTTTTCTGCCGCCGCCGCAGCGACTGCGCCGCACCGAATGCTAGGGGAGGTCGGTGGCGCCCCTTCCCAGCGCGCGCTGCATCAGCACGGCGTCGACCCAGCTTCCGTGCTTGAAGCCGATTGCCGAGAGCACGCCGACCCGGCGGAAGCCCAGCCGCTCATGCAGCCGGATCGAGGCGATATTGCCGCTGTCGCCGATGACCGCGACCATTTGGCGCAGGCCAAGCACGGCGCAGCGCTCGATCAGCGCCGCGAGCAGCGCCCGGCCAATTCCGCGCCGCAGGGCATCGGGGGCGACATAGATCGAATCCTCGACACTATAGCGATAGGCCGAGCGCAGTCGGTAGGGCGCAGCATAGGCGTAGCCCAGCACCGCGCCATCCGGCGCCACGGCGACGAGATAGGGCAGTCCGCGCGCCAGCACCTCGCCCCGGCGGCGGCGCAGCTCCTCCACTCCCGGCGGCTCCTCCTCGAAAGAGCCGAGGCCGAAGCGCACGTGATGGGCATAGATCGCGGCGATCGCAGGCATGTCGCCGTCCTCGGCATCCCGCACCGGGAACGCCGGCGCCGCCGCCGCGCGCTTTCTCATGCGGCGGCGAGGACCGAAAGGTCGATGCCGGCCAGCGCTTGCGCCGTCTCGCGCATGTCCTCGGCGAGCTGGCGCAGGAAGGCTTTGCGCTCGAAGCTGCGCTCGTCCATATAGAGGCCACGGCTGATCTCGATCTGCAGGCAATGCCCTTGCGCCCCGGGCTTGCCGTAATGGGCGGTGGTGAAGCCGCCGGCATAAGGGGAGTTGCGCGCCACAGCATAGCCCCTGGCCGAGAGCGTGCGGTGCGCCGTCTCGACGATCAGCGGGTGGCAGGCGGCGCCATGGCAATCGCCGAGCACGATGTCGGTGCGCGCGCGCCGCACGCCGCGCTCGCCGGGCGAGGTCCCCGAGGGCATCGAGTGGCAATCGATGAGGAGATAGCTCCCAAAGCGCTCGCGCGTCGCCATCACCAGCTGGCGCAACGCGCGGTGGTAGGGGCGGTAGAGCCGGTCGATCCGCGCCATCGCGTCGGCAAAGCGCAGCTTTCCGGCATAGATGTCCTCGCCGGTCGCGACCACCCGGGCGATGGTGCCGAGCCCGACACGCACTCGCGGGGAGCGCGTGTTGACGAAGGCGGGCAGCTCGTCCTCGAACATCGCGGGATCGAGCTCGAAGGGCTCGCGGTTGGGGTCGAGATAGGCCCTGGGGAAGCGCGCACGCAGCAGCGGGGCGCCGAGCCCGGCGGCGCCGGCGAAGATCTCGTCGACATAGCTGTCTTCCGAGCGGCGCAGCGTCAGCGGGTCGAGGCGCGAGGCAGCGAGGAAGGAGTCGGGATAGTCAGCACCGCTATGCGGTGAGGCGAGCACCAGCGGCAGCGTGTGCTC